>JAGBWA010000058.1 GCA_017630035.1 Bacteroides sp. | reverse complement strand
GGGTGATGAACTTGAATTGCGTCGTTTTTCTTCACCTAACGACTTACAAGTAGGAGCCTACAACATCCAAGAACCGGTAGGCGAATGTTTTAATGATTTCAATGCTATTGAATTGGTTGTTGTTCCAGGTGTGGCTTTCGACAAACAAGGACACCGTTTGGGTAGAGGAAAGGGATACTACGACCGACTATTACCTAAGCTAACCAATGCTTATAAATTAGGGGTTTGCTTTCCTTATCAATATATAGAAGAGGTCCCTACCGACAAGCATGATATTCGGATGGACGAGGTGCTGACTATCGAATAACAATGTTAGCAATGACTTGCGCACCAACATGTCTATTGAGCGTACGCACCAACATTTCGCGCCCCATCATCAACTCTTGACGTAAAGGAGCTGACGTGAGATGCACATAAAGCGTTTGATTTTTGATATAAATCTCGCGTGTATAAGATGCAATGGTAGGGCCTAACACCTCGCCCCACGCATTAATTAAACGTCTTTCGTTCAAAGGCGATTCGAGCGATTCTTGTCGAAGGAAATGACGGACAAGTTCGCCAATGGGTTGTGCATCACGACGTTTCATACGAATTCTCCTTCTTTCATTTCACGCACCATACCATGCTCCACTTCAAAAATGCGATAATCACTATCCACCTTTCGCAAGATACGATCTAGGTGTTCACGATTGGTATCGGTAATGAATATCTGACCAAAGCTATCGCTTGCTACTAACTTAATGATTTGCTCCACACGGTTAGCGTCGAGCTTATCAAAAATATCGTCGAGCAATAACAAGGGCACTTTGTTGGCAATGCGCTTCAAGAAATGGAATTGCGCCAACTTCAACGCTACCAAATAGGTTTTGTTTTGTCCTTGCGAACCTTCGCGTTTAATGGGGTACTCGCCCAATTGCATGTTCAAATCATCCTTGTGCACTCCGTACAACGAATGGCCCACAATCTGCTCTTTGAAGCGATTGGCACGCATTTTCTCTAATAAATTGCTTTCGCTCAGTTGCGATTCGTAGGAAAGGTTAACCTGCTCACTATCTTGCGAAATGGCCGAGTAGATGGATTGGAAAATGGGGATAAACTCGCGGATAAAGGCTTCGCGTTTTCTATATACCACCTCACCGGCTTGTGCCATGCTCTCTTCCCAAATCAAGAACAGCTCTTCATCAATGGGTGTTTCGCTTTTCAGCAAGGTATTTCGTTGCAACAATGCTTTGTTATAACGGATTAGCGCATCCAAGTAAGTCTTATCGTATTGCGAAATCACTACATCCATAAAACGTCTACGTCCCTCGCTTCCACCAGCAATCAAGTCGCTATCGGCTGGCGACACCATCACCAAAGGTAGGAAACCGATATGGTCGGACAAGCGAGTATATTCCTTCTTATTGCGTTTGAATTGCTTCTTCTGCCGACGCTTCATGCCGCAATAAATCTCTTCGGGCGTACCATCGGCTGCTTCGTAAAAACCCTGAATCAAGAAGAAGTCGGCTTCGTGGCGAATGTTTTGCGAATCAATGGGATTGCCCGCACTTTTGCAAAACGACAAGAAATAGATGGCATCGAGCAAATTAGTCTTTCCCATACCATTTTGCCCGAAGAAACAATTCAACTTGGGCGAAAGCTGCAAGTCGGCTTCCTCCAAGTTTTTATAGTTCAATATCGACAGACGTTTCAAAATCATACTGCAAATGTAGGAAGAAAATCGCGTTTTCGGGCATAAAATGAAAAAAGATGTCTTTAAATTTCGTTAGTAAGCATAAAAAATGTACTTTTGCGGGTCAAAATATCATTTTACGAATAATAATAATAAAACATAAACTAAAATGGCAGAAAAGAAACAACAACAAGAAGCCTTGAATGTGGAAGAAGCATTGTCAAAATCGGAAGCATTCTTGATTAAAAACAAGAAAACCATCATTGGTGTAATCGTGGCTATTATTGTCATCATTGCAGCAGTTGTGCTTTACAAGCAATACTATGCAGAGCCACGCGAAGAAAAAGCTTATGCAGCTTTGTTCAAAGGCGAAGAATATTTCGAAGCTGGTAACTTTGAAATGGCTATTGCTGGTGACAGCATTGAGTATCTTGGTTTCCAAGACATTATCGACAACTATGGTGGCACTAAAGCAGCAAACTTGGCTAAGGCATACCTCGGCATTTCACATGCTCAATTGGGACAAAACGAAGCCGCTATCAAGGTTTTGAACGAATTCGATGGCGACGACCAAATGGTAAGCCCTGCATTGAAAGGCACTATGGGTAACTGCTATGCTAAGCTTGGCAACCTCGACAAGGCCGTAGCATTGCTTCAAGAAGCAGCTAAAGAAGCTGACAACAACACACTCAGCCCAATCTTCTTGCAACAAGCAGGCGAAATTCTCCTTTCACAAGGCAAGGGTAGCGAAGCATTGAAGGCATTCACTACTATCAAAGAAAAGTATTTCCGTTCAATCCAATCAATGGAAGTGGACAAATACATTGAAAAGGCAAACTTACTGAACAAGTAATTTACACCTTATTATATAAATAGGCACGGAGCAAACCAACTTCGTGCCTTTTTTATCTACCCTTAACAGAAAATTTATTTTCCTAACTATAAAAATAAAAAACGTCATGGCAACAGCCTATCACAACTTGTCAGAATACGACTTCAATTCGGTGCCCGATGCATCAGAAATGAAGTTCGGCATAGTAGTTTCCGAATGGAACTATAACATCACCGGTGCCCTACTACAAGGCGCTATAGACACTTTGCAAAAGCACGGAGCAAAGCCCGAAAACATCCTTGTGAAGCATGTACCGGGTAGCTTCGAATTGACATACGGAGCAAGCCGCCTCATCGACAGCACCGAGGTAGATGCCGTTATCGCTATCGGATGCGTGGTTCGTGGCGACACTCCCCACTTCGACTATGTATGCCAAGGCACTACACAAGGCATTGCACATTTAAACGCAACTTGTGGCATCCCCGTCATCTTTGGCCTCATCACAACCAACACAATGGAGCAAGCCGAGGACCGTGCAGGAGGGAAATTAGGCAATAAAGGAGACGAATGTGCAATTACTGCAATAAAAATGATAGATTTTTCTTGGAGTTTAGAAAAATAGTTGTACCTTTGCAGCGCAATTAAGGAAACGCATGTTTCACTAAGCGCACGGGCGAATACCAGAGTGGCCAAATGGGGCAGACTGTAAATCTGCTGGTTTTTACCTTCGGTGGTTCGAATCCATCTTCGCCCACAAATTAAAATTGCGGAAGTAGCTCAGTTGATAGAGCATTAGCCTTCCAAGCTGAGGGTCGCGGGTTTGAGCCCCGTCTTCCGCTCTTAAGCAAAGTCAGATGGTTTCCATTTGACTTTTTTTGTATCATTATTTTTGTCACCTGTTAACGGGTAACATTAGCCAATCGGCCTATGCAAAAAACGGCTTAACTTACGACCAACCCTTATCATAACTTACGACCAACCTCCGTCACTACTTACGCCTAAAAAAACAATTAAATATAGGCTGTCACATTTCTTTACATAAAAGCATAAAGATAATATTAGTATAGAACAAAGGCGAGAGAAAACATAGCGTAAATTAACTAATAAAATTTGGAAGTACGTAAACAAGTACATATATTTGCAGCATATTAAAAAGAAGATTTATATGAAAACTGCAAATTACACCGAATTCAGAGCCAATTTAAAAGGCTATATGGATGCCGTTATTGATGATTGCGACACAGTTATAATCAACCGAGGCAACGATACTGGCGTAGTGCTGATTTCTTTGGAAGAATACAATTCCTTGAAAGAAACAGAATACATTATGTCTTCTCCTGAAACTATGGAAGCTATTCGTAAAGGAGATGAAGACATTAAAAAAGGCAAAGGCATTAAAGTGAATGTGGAAGATTTATGGAAATAATTTTATTAGAACAGGCTCAGAAAGACCGCGATTATTGGAAAAAGTCTGGCAATAAAGCCATAATGAATCGTATTACAACCTTATTAAAGGACATTATGGAGCATCCATATACGGGAATAGGAAAACCCGAAGCTCTGAAATATGACTTGGCTGGTAAGTGGTCAAGGAGAATAAATTCAGAACATCGCCTAATCTACTCTGTAAACGAGGATATCATAACCGTCTATGTCTTCTCTATGAGATACCATTATCCGAAGAAATAACAATAATTCGTCATAGTGTGCTATAGTCGAAACGACATAAGAACACAAAAGCGCTTTGTTTCATTCTTCAAAAAACTTACCTAATTTATCACATCAATATTAAATTTGACGTAAACGACATTTTTTTACACTCATAACATCATGAAATATTTGCGTTTTCTTATTCCTTTGTTTTTGGTCGCTTGTAAGGGTAACGACTACACATTGGAGAATAGCCAATTTATAGGGAAACTAGCTCCTAACGACACATTGATTATTATTAACAAATTCAACGATTGCGAAACAGGACCATATACTGCAACTTATAAAATTTATTACATTAACCAAAGCAACAACCTAAGATGCGACTATTTAAGAGAAAGTGGATGGAGTGAGATTATAGAAAATAGAGAACCTATCGTTGCGCGTGAATATAATATATCAAAAAAAGCATTAAAAGCATATCTGCGATTCGAAAAAGATGTAATAAATAAAGCAACAAACAAATACGACAGTATCTTTTGTACTTTCTATGAATTTTATGACATCGTATTAAAAAATGACACAGCAAGTTCTTCTCATGAAGATTGTCACTACGATGGGTTTGGAAAATTCAATATTATATTAAAAGGAAATATCATCTCTGAAACATGGTTCAATCGGTAAGAGGTTTAATCTAAATTGGGAGAAAGAGGTGAAATAAAAAAGGTGACGATAAGAAATAACATAAGAAAAGAGGCTACTGAGTAATTACTCAATAGCCTCGTTTTTTGTAGCGGGACCCGGGATTGAACCGGGGACCTCATGATTATGAATCATGCGCTCTAACCAGCTGAGCTATCCCGCCATTGCTTGTTTGCGGGTGCAAAGATAGAGGTTTTCTTTTAACTTCCAAAACTTTTCTATAGATTTTCTTAAAAAACTTTGCGTAGTATAAAAAAAGTCGCTATCTTGCAGACGATTATAAGCGAAATAGACTATGGAAAGACAAAAAGTACATTTAGAATATCCACTAAACGCTACTTCGAAGAGCATCCTATGGTCGGCCATCAGCACACCATCGGGCTTGGAAGGATGGTTTGCCGACAAAGTGGAAAACAAAGAGAAGAAGTTTATCTTTTATTGGGGAAAAAGCGAAAATCGCAGTGCCGAACTACTATCGCAACGCCCATTCAGCTATATCCGTTTCCGTTGGTTGGATAGTGAATTTGAGCAGGAATATGTGGAACTTAAGATGAACTATTCCGAACTTACAAACGATTATGTTTTGGAGATTATAGACTTCACTTTTGCCGGTGAAGAGGACGATTTGCAAGAATTATGGGATTCGCAAGTAGATACTTTGCGCCGGACGTGTGGTTTTTAGTTTTTTTGTGCTAATTTTGTGCGCTCATTGCTTGAATTAGTAAAATGCTACGCATAAAAAAGTTAGATATATTTATTCTTAAGAGCTTTTGCTTGCTCTTCTTAGGCACATTCTTCATCTGCCTATTCATCTTCATGATGCAATTCCTTTGGAAGTATGTGGATGATATGGTGGGCAAAGGATTGGAGATGAGCGTGCTGGCTCAATTCTTCTTTTACTCGGGCTTGACATTGGTTCCCATGTCATTGCCTTTGGCCGTATTGCTTGCTGCACTGATTACGTTCGGTAACTTTGGCGAACGCTTTGAATTGCTGGCCATGAAAGCTGCCGGCATTTCGCTTATCAAGATAATGCGCCCTCTCATTATCTTTATCACGTTCATCTGTTGCGTATCGTTCTATTTCCAAAACGTAATAGGTCCGCATGCGCAATCCAAGCTATGGACATTGCTCCTATCTATGCGACAGAAGTCGCCCGAATTGGACATCCCCGAAGGTGCTTTCTACGACGAAATAGACGGATACAACCTATACATAAAGCATAAGAACCGCGAGACGGGTATGCTTTACGACGTGTTGATATACAACTTCGACAAGGGTTTTGAGAATGCACAAATCATAAAGGCCGACTCTGGACGATTGGAAATGACGGCCGACAAGCAGCACTTATACCTACGTCTATATAGCGGCGAACAATTCGAGAACTTGAAGTCGCAAAACATGAATCAGAAGAATGTGCCCTATCGCCGAGAATCTTTCCGCGAAAAGCATGCGATTATCGAATTCAACTCCGACTTCAACATGATGGACGAAGGCATTATGAGCGGACAAGCCACCAGTAAGGACATGGCTATGCTGCAACATAGTATCGACTCTATCAGCCACCGCAACGATAGTGTGGGCCAATCGAACTACAAATATGCCAAAGAAACGGTATATATGTACCCCGTACTAAGCAAGGAGGATAGCACAAAGATGCTTCAGGCCAAGCTGACCGAAGTAAACTTTGATAGCGTATTTGCCGCCACCACACTTTTGGAAAAGCAGAAGATACTATTATCGGCCAGTAGCAAGGCCGAAACAACCGGCAACGATTGGAACTTCAAGAGCATCGACATGAAGCAGAACGACAAAAACCTGCGCAAGCACGAAATAGGTTGGCACGAAAAGCTCACCTTGTCGTTGGCCTGCCTGATATTCTTCTTTATCGGTGCACCACTTGGCGGTATTATCCGAAAAGGTGGATTAGGACTACCCGTAGTAATCTCGGTGCTTATCTTCATCTTCTACTATATTGTGAACAATACAGGCGTGAAGATGGCACGCGAAGGCGAATGGATTGTATGGATGGGCGTATGGACAAGTACCGCCGTGTTGGCTCCTATCGGTGCGTTCCTCACCTATAAGTCGAACAAAGACTCGGTTATTCTGAATGCCGATGCCTATATCAACTGGATAAAGAACGTATTGGGCATCCGCAGTGTGCGACACTTAGTGCGCAAAGAGGTGATTATCGAAGACCCTAACTACCAACAATTGCCTGCATCGCTACAACAACTAACCAACGAATGCCTGGTTTACTCCGAGAAAAAGCATTTGCGTAGTGCCCCCAACTACTTCAAACTATGGTGGGCCGAACATCAACGCGACGAAGAGATGGTGCGCATAAACGACCAAATGGAAGCCTTGATCGACGAAATGTCGAACACACAATACGCTTCGTTGATAAACTTGCTGAACAATTACCCCATTATACCCGTATATGCTCACGTTAGGCCATTCAAGCAATATTGGTTGAACCTGCTTTGCGGAGCGCTTATACCTATTGGTCTGTTCTTCTACTTCCGCATCTGGATTTTCCGTTTGCGACTGATGAAAGATGTAGAGAAGATTGTGAAGAACAACAACGACATAATCAACTTGATTAAAGAACAAAACCTTTGCTAAGTTAAGATGATGGAAATGATAAAATTAGATAAAATAGAAGAGGCTATCAAGGAAATCAAAGCCGGCAATTTCGTAATTGTAGTAGATGACGAAGACCGCGAGAACGAAGGCGATTTGATTATTGCAGCCGAGAAAGTAACACCCGAGAAGGTGAATTTCATGCTGAAATATGCACGTGGTGTGCTTTGTGCACCCATCACCCTATCGCGTTGCAAAGAGTTGGATTTACCCCACCAAGTGCAAGACAACACATCAGTATTGGGTACACCCTTCACCGTAACCATCGATAAGTTGGAAGGATGCACAACCGGTGTATCGGCAGCAGACCGTGCCGCAACCATTCAGGCACTTGCCGACCCATCTTCTACGCCAACCACCTTTGGCCGCCCAGGACACATCAATCCGTTGTATGCACAAGACAAGGGCGTACTTCGCCGTGCCGGACACACCGAAGCAGCAGTCGATTTGGCTCGTTTGGCCGGATTGTATCCTGCCGGTGCGTTGATGGAGATTATGAACGAAGATGGTAGCATGGCTCGCTTACCCGAATTGCGCAAGATGGCCGATGAATTCAACCTCAAGCTCATCTCTATCAAAGATTTGATTGCCTATCGTTTGCAACAAGAGTCTATCGTAGAAAAAGGATACGAAGTAGATATGCCTACCGACCATGGCCACTTCCGCTTGATTCCTTTCCGCCAACACTCAAATGGATTGGAACATGTGGCACTCTTCAAAGGCACATGGCAGGAAGACGAACCTATCTTGGTGCGTGTACACTCATCATGCATGACGGGCGACATCTTCTCTTCGCAACGCTGCGATTGTGGCGACCAACTACACAAAGCCATGCAGATGATTGAAGCTGCAGGTAAAGGCGTAGTGGTATATTTGAACCAAGAAGGACGCGGCATTGGCTTAATGGAGAAAATCAAAGCCTATAAATTGCAAGAGAACGGTCTTGACACAGTCGATGCCAACTTGCACCTTGGCCACTTGGCCGATGAACGCGATTATGGTGTTGGCGCACAAATCCTTCGCGAATTGGGCGTACACAAAATGCGCTTGATGACCAACAACCCCGTGAAGCGCGTTGGCTTGGAGGCATACGGATTGGAGATAGTAGAGAACGTCCCCATCGAAATCACACCCAATTGCCACAACGAACGCTACCTACGCACTAAAAAAGACAGAATGGGACACACCCTTCATTTCAATAAGTAAATATTAACCATAGATATATAGAAACAAGTATGAACGTATTATCCAATCGCTTGAACAGCTTGTCACCATCGGCCACATTGGCGATGTCACAAAAAAGTGCCGAATTGAAGGCGCAAGGTGTAGACGTAATCAACCTCAGTGTTGGCGAACCCGACTTCAACACTCCCGATCACATCAAAGAAGCTGCCAAGAAAGCTATCGACGACAACTATTCTCGCTACTCACCAGTTCCGGGATATCCCGCATTGCGCAATGCCATTGTTGCCAAGCTGAAAAACGAAAACAACTTAGAATATACTGCAGCACAAATCTCTTGTGCCAATGGTGCAAAACAATCGGTATGTAACACTATCTTGGCATTGGTAAACCCTGGCGAAGAGGTTATTGTACCTGCACCTTACTGGGTAAGCTATCCCGAAATGGTGAAGTTGGCCGAAGGCGAGCCTGTAATTGTTACCGCAGGCATTGAGCAAAACTTCAAAATCACTCCTGCCCAATTGGAAGCAGCCATTACTCCCAAGACTAAGGCATTGATCCTTTGCTCGCCATCAAACCCTACGGGTTCTGTTTATAGCCAAGAAGAGTTGGCCGGTTTGGTTGCTGTATTAGAGAAATATCCAAACGTGTTCATCATTGCCGATGAGATTTACGAACACATCAACTACATTGGCAAGCACCAAAGTATTGCCCAATTCCCCAGCATGAAAGAACGCACTATCATTGTTAATGGTGTATCAAAGGCATACGCCATGACAGGCTGGCGCATCGGTTTCATTGCCGGTCCGGAATGGATCGTAAAGGGTGTGAATAAGTTACAAGGCCAATACACATCTGGTCCTTGTTCTGTATCACAAGTAGCTGCCGAAGTAGCTTACACCGGCACACAAGAGCCTGTAGAACAAATGCGCCAAGCATTTGAACGCCGTCGCGACTTGATTGTTTCGTTGGCAAAGGAAGTGCCTGGTTTCGAAGTAAATGTACCCGAAGGTGCTTTCTACCTCTTCCCCAAATGTAGTTCATTCTTTGGCAAGAGCGCAAATGGCCACACCATCAACACTTCCGATGATTTGGCTATGTACTTGCTTGAAGTGGGTCACGTAGCTTGTGTAGGCGGCACATCGTTTGGTGCTCCTGAATGCATCCGCATGAGCTATGCTACCAGCGACGAGAATATCGTAGAAGCTATCCGCCGCATCAAGGAAGCATTGGCATTGTTGAAGTAATCAAAACGACTTACCTATATACGAGTAGGAGGAAAGCCTAATTGTGCTTTCCTCCTACTTTTGTTTTCCTACCTCTCATTCCTATATATAAATAAGTTATTCTTCGGAAGATAAACTTGACAAATGTACGTTGACTTTATAAGATAGATACCCAATTATGGGCAATTCAAATAATAAAGAAAACCTATATATATAACTATAATAAAATAATAGCATCAAGCCATCTATAAAATATAATTCTGATAAAAGCCCAAATAATGAAAACCATTGCAATACAACTATTGTTATAAAAATAGGAGCAACCCATTTATTGATAGTAATCCATTTAATGGACATCTGTTTTTGCTTACAAACATATAATAGATACCCAATACCTACAATTAATCCCAATCCAATGTTTAGAATCTCATACATTATCATGGAATTACTTATATGACCAGAAACGTAAAAAATTAAGAAATAACACAAAACGTGTCCTAAAATAACGCCAATTATAAACCTAATCATATTACATTCTGTCAATCATTAATCCCCATAATAAATGGGTACACCATTAT
>JAGBWA010000009.1 GCA_017630035.1 Bacteroides sp. | reverse complement strand
TACTAATATTCAATGTTTGGGGTATTAATCGTTATTTTTCGCCTACAAAAATCAGAAATAAAACGAGATAATCCTATTTTTTTAACGAACTTTTTTTCTATTCAAATAAAAGCATTATCTTTGCGCCCTGAAAATAGACCATTACACACTATTATTACCAAAATAGTACAAGTATAAAAAATTAAAAATAGTAAGAGCAATGAAAAAAGGTATTCATCCTGAAAATTATCGTCCGGTAGTATTCAAAGATATGTCAAATGGTGATGTATTCTTGTCTCGTTCTACAGTGAACACAAAAGAGACTATTGAATTTGAAGGCGAAACTTATCCTTTGGTTAAGTTGGAAATTTCTAACACTTCTCACCCTTTCTACACTGGTAAGTCTAAATTGGTTGACACTGCTGGTCGCGTAGATAAGTTCATGAGCCGTTACGGTAATCGTAAGAAGTAATCTTACTCACAGAAAGATATAAAAAAAGGACTTCGTTGTGAAGTCCTTTTTTTATTTTCGGACGCAATATTGCGTCCCTACATTTATCACTTTCGGAATGGCGGTTTCACCACAACTGCTTTCAGTTTGCGTCCACGCATATCAATGCCTATTTCGGTACCCACCTTACTAAATTCCGGTTTCACATAACCAAGACCAATACCTATCTTGCGTGTAGGCGACATGGTTCCCGAAGTTACCACACCCATCGGTTCGCCTTCGGCATCGAGCAAGGTATAACCATGACGAGGAATTCCTCTGTCCACCATTTCGAAACCGACAAGTTTGCGTGTAACGCCCTCGGCCTTCTGTTGTGCCAAGAAAGCACGATTCACGAAGTCTTTACCATCGACAAACTTCGTTATCCAACCAAGGCCGGCCTCTATGGGCGATGTAGTGTCATCCAAATCGTTTCCGTACAAACAGAAGCCCATCTCTAAGCGGAGTGTATCGCGTGCACCCAAGCCTATTGGTTTGATACCAAACTCTGCTCCAGCTTCGAACACAGCATCCCAAATCTTCATGGCTGCTTCGGGATAGAAATAGATTTCGAAACCGCCAGCACCGGTATAGCCTGTATTAGAAATAATCACATCTGCCTCTCCAGCAAATGCTCCATGTGTAAAGTTATAATAAGGTATAGCAGCCAAATCAATATCGGTCAGCTTTTGCAACACTTCCAATGCCTTGGGGCCTTGCACAGCCAATTGCGCCATTCGGTCCGACGAGTTTTCCAGCTCTGCACCTTCGGTGTTATGGCTCACGCACCAATTCCAATCCTTTTCAATGTTCGATGCATTCACCACAAGCAGATACTTTTCGGGTTCGTAGCAATAGACAAGCAAGTCATCGACAATACCACCGGTCTCGTTCGGGAAACAGGTGTATTGTACTTTGCCTGGTGTTAATACCGAAACATCGTTCGACGTTACCTTTTGCAAAAATGGCAATGCTTGGGGACCTTTCACCCAAAACTCGCCCATGTGCGATACATCGAACACCCCTACTCCTTGGCAAACGGTGATGTGTTCATCGATAATGCCGGAATATTCGATAGGCATGTTGTATCCCGCAAATTCGTGCATCTTAGCACCCAGCGAGATGTGTTTTTCTGTAAACGGAGTGGACTTCATGATTTATGAGTTAAGATTTATGACTATACCTTGATGTTAAAAATTAAAAGAGGTTTTGACTGACCGATAGGGAAGTAATTATGAATTTTGTGCGGTAAGTTCGGCAATCTTCACGACAACATTCATTGCCTTTTGCATATTCTGTATAGGCAAGAACTCGTAACGGCCGTGGAAGTTCAAGCCACCTGCAAAGATGTTAGGACATGGCAGACCCTTGAACGACAACTGAGCACCATCTGTACCACCACGAATAGCTTTTACATGTGGTTTCACACCTACGGCTTCCATAGCTTCGAAAGCGATGTCTATGATGTGCATCACTGGCTCAATTTGTTGACGCATATTGTAATATTGGTCGCGCATTTCCAGCACAGCAACGGTTTCGCCCCATTGTTCGTTCAACTTATTCACGCAATCGGTAATGAATTGTTTGCGTGCTTCAAAACGTTCGCGGTCGTGATCACGGATAATGTACGAGGCTGTTGTTTGCTCTACTTCACCATTGATGCCAATCAAATGATAGAATCCTTCGTATCCTTCGGTATGAGCCGGAGTCTCTTCGGCTGGAAGCATTTGTATAAACTGATTAGCCACCAACATAGAGTTTATCATCTTGTTCTTGGCATAGCCCGGATGCACATTGCGTCCCTTGAATGTGATTTTAGCACCAGCAGCATTGAAGTTTTCGAATTCCAATTCGCCCACTTCACCACCATCCATGGTATAGGCCCATTCGCAACCAAACTTCGCTACATCGAACTTGTGTGCGCCCAAACCAATCTCTTCGTCAGGGTTAAAGCCGATGCGAATCTTACCATGCTTAATTTCGGGATGTTCCTTCAGATAGACCATTGCCGAAACAATTTCGGCTATACCAGCCTTATCGTCGGCACCAAGCAATGTTTTGCCATTGGTAACAATCAAGTCTTCGCCTTGGTGTGCCAACAACTCGGGGAATTGTGTAGGCGAAAGGATGATGTTCTCTTCTTGACAAAGCACAATATCCTTGCCGTCGTAGTTTTCTACAATGCGTGGTTGCACATCTTTTCCGCTCATATCCGGACTGGTATCCATGTGTGCAATAAAGCCGATGGTTGGTATTGGCTTGTCGGTATTGGCCGGAAGCGTTGCATACAAATAGCCCATATCATCCAATTCCACTTCGTCGAATCCCAACGACACCAATTCTTCTTTCAAGAACTTTGCAAACACCATTTGGTTGGGCGTACTGGGTGTTACCCCACTTTCATCGTTCGATTGCGTATCGAAACTGACGTACTTCAAAAAACGTTTTACGATATCCATATTCAATAGTTTTTATTTTACTTGCTCTAATTTTGCGTAAATGTAATAAAAGAGGTGTGAACTGCCAAGCAATTCACACCTCTTTTTTATTTTTGTGTTTACAAACAGATTCTTAGAAGCAACTACTACCATCAAAACAATGGGTGCAGAGCTTACATTTCGGCAAACCGATAGCCTTTACCATTGTTTCCAAGCGGTTGAACTTTAACGATGTCAAGCCCAATTGTTCGCGGATGCGCTCTACCATCTTTTGGTATTCGGGTGTTTCCGGGTCGGCATACTTATCCAAGTTCTTGGTGTCATCGCCTTCAAGTTCTTTGATTACTCTTCGTGCCATCAATTCCAATGGGCTTTTCGAAGCTGTGAATCCTACGAACGGACAAGGATGAATCAATGGTGGACAAGCAATGCGCACATGGGCCTCTTTTGCGCCATAATCGAAAAGCATTTTCACGTTATCCTTCAATTGTGTTCCGCGCACAATAGAGTCGTCGCAGAACAAGATGCGCTTGTCTTGCAACATGGCGCGATTGGGAATCAGCTTCATCTTTGCAACCAAGCTACGCATCTCCGGATTGCTTGGAGTGAAGCTACGTGGCCAAGTTGGCGTATATTTACTTACGGCTCTATGGTAAGGCACTTGCATACCTTCGGCATAACCTAACGCCATGCCTACACCCGAATCGGGGATACCGCATACGCAATCCACTTCGGCATCGTCTTCCTGGCCCATTATCAAGCCGTTAGTGAAGCGTGCATCTTCCACGTTACGACCTTCGTAGCACGATGTTGGGAAGCCATAATACACCCACAAGAACGAGCATATCTGCATGGGTTCGTCGGCCTTTCTCATTTGTTCAATGCCATCGGGACGCATACGTATAATCTCGCCTGGGCCTAAGAAACGCTCTATTTCATAATCCAAATTAGGGAAACTGGTCGATTCGCTGGTAGCGGCATAGGCTCCCTCTTTCTTACCAATTACAATCGGTGTTCGTCCCCACTTGTCACGAGCAGCAATAATGCCATCCTCGGTAAGCAACAACATCGAGCAAGAACCCTTTATGCGACGATACACATTTTCGATACCATCTACAAAATCCTTACCTTGTATTATTAATAGGGCAATAAGTTCCGTTTGGTTTGTTTTTCCCGAGCTCAATTCGGCAAAGTGCATGTTTTGTGCAAGCAATTCTTGCTCCAACTCTTCAATATTGGCAATCTTTGCAACGGTAACGATAGCAAATCGTCCTAAGTGCGAATTGATAATGATGGGTTGTGGGTCGGTATCACTGATAATACCTATACCTGAACATCCTTTGAATTTGCCTAACCCCTCTTCGAATTTGGTTCGGAAGTATGAGCTTTCAAGGTTGTGAATAGATCGTGAGAATTGTTTTGATTCGGCATCGTATGTGGCCATACCACCGCGTTTGGTTCCTAAATGCGAGTTGTAATCCGTACCATAAAACAAATCGGCGGTACAACTTACCTTGGCAACAGTTCCAAAAAAGCCTCCCATATAATTGAGTAATATTTATAGGTTCTACTAATTAGCGAGCGCAAAGGTACAAAAAACAATTAAACTACTCTATATTGCTACTATTTTTTGTTTGGCTATTCAATAAAAAAAAAATCGACCTCTCGTTCTATTATCCACGAGAGGTCAATCTATTTTTTATTTCAAAGGTTTCAAATCGTTCAAATCTTCGGGTGTAGCTTCCATAATGCTTAAAGCAAATCCACCGCTTCGTGCCAAGTCAATGTTTAGCTGACTATCGCTCGTTACAACCCCTTTCTTTATCTGATAAGCGGTTGGGTTGGTTTGGTAGTCGGCATCCTGTGCATCGGCATAGAGTGTTGCGACATACTCCTTTCCTGGTTGTAAGAAGTTGAGCGAGAGGTGTGCTGTACGAGCATTCTCGTCGGTAATACCGCCCACAAACCAGTTGTTGCTACCCTTTGCTTTGCGAGCAATGGTCAGGTAATCGCCCGGCTCGGCTTCCAAGTACTTGGTTTCGTCCCAATCTATCGCTACATCCTTGATAAATTGGAAGGCATCCATATAGTTCTCGTAGCTCTCTATACGGTCGGCCGCCATTTGCAAGGGGCTATACATGGTTACATAAAGAGCCAATTGCTTGGCCAAAGTTGTTTGCACTTGGCTATGAGGCAAATCGCCCATGAAATCCAACTTTAAGTCGAAGATACCTGGTGTGTAATCCATCGGGCCACCTATCAATCGGCTGAAAGGCAATATAGTTGTATGGAAAGGTTTGTTACCTCCAAACGCCTCATATTCGGTGCCACGAGCCGACTCGTTGCCTATCAAGTTGGGATAAGTGCGACAAAGACCTGTTGGACGTACGGCTTCGTGTGCATTCACACTAATCTTATAGTCGGCTGCCTTCTTCACGGCATGCAGGTAATGGTTGTTCATCCATTGACCATAGTGATACTCGCCACGTGGGATAATATCGCCCACATAACCACTCTTCACGGCATTGTATCCATTGTCCACCATAAACTGATAAGCTTTATCCATGTGTCGTTCGTAGTTGCGAACCGACGACGATGTTTCGTGATGCATCATCAAACGCACACCTTTGCTTTTTGCATAGTCGTTCAGCATCTTCACATCGAAGTCGGGATAAGAGGTTACGAAGTCGAACACATAATCTTTCGACTTGCCAAACCAATCTTCCCATCCTTCGTTCCATCCCTCCACAAGCACTTGGTCGAAACCATGCTCGGCGGCAAAGTCGATGTATCGCTTCACCTTTTCATTGTTGGCAGCATGCTTACCATTGGGAGTAAGTTGGGTATAATCCACCTCACCCAGTTTCACCGAAGGAAGTTCGTCGGTATAGGCCCACGAGCTATATCCGGCAATCATTTCCCACCACACACCGATATATTTCACCGGCTTTATCCACGAAGTATCTTCGTAGGCACACGGTTCGTTCAAGTTCAGCGTGATGCGCGAAGCCAAAATGTCGCGGGCATCGTCGCTCACGATAATGGTGCGCCAAGGAGTCTGTGCCGGCGCTTGCATGTAACCCTTATGACCCAACGCATCGGGAGTGAGCCACGATTCGAACACCATATTCTTATCATCCAAATTCAAGTGCATGCATGGATAATCCACCAATGCCGCTTCGTGAATGTTGATGTACAAGCCATCGTCTGTCTTCATCTGCAACGAAGTTTGCACGCCCGTATCCGAAAAAGGAGTTTGCGACGAATTTGGCGTAATAGCCTCATCCATCAAACCACGAATTTCCGACAATCGCGACTCCATATAGTCATACTCTTGTGTATCATAATCGCCTGGTATCCAGAAAGCTTTATGGTCGCCCGTCATTGCGAATTGTGTACGTTCTTCCTTGATGGTGAAGTAGTTCAAGCTATCCGACAAAGGGAATTCATAGCGAAAGCCCACCCCATCGTCGAATACACGGAAACGAATCACCATGTCGCGCTTTTCTGCTGCTTGGTTCAACGTTACGGCCAGCTCGTTGTAGTTGTTTCGAATCTCTTTCTCCTCGCCCCACACCGGTTGCCATATCTCGTCCACACTACATGTATCTACCTTAGATAGCGTGAATCCATCCAATAGGTTCGGTGCATCCACCAATTCTATTCCGAGCATCGACGGATTTAACACGCGCTTATCCTTGTAAAACAGCTCGTACATCGGCTCGCCCTTCTCGGTAAGTGCAAACATCAGTTTCACCTCCCCGTTGGGCGAAGTCATTTGCTCTACATCCTTCAATGATTGTGTCTTGTCGCATCCCACCACGAACACGGCAAGTAGCAATCCCATCAATCCTAAAAACATTCTTTTCATACACTAATACCTTTTATTATATTATACATTCCTATTTCCTATCCACAAAGATAATCTACCAAACAACAACTTTCCGAATAGAAAGGATTGAAAAAGTAGAAAATAGGCTACAAACGATTGCAAAGATAGCACTATACACTGCTTATCGCATAAAAAACAACAATTATTCGCCATACTTCGGATATTTATTGTATTTTCGCATAAATTTTAGCCAATTAAAGGATATGAAAATCAAAGAAAACTATAAGATTCGCCAAATAGCGGGCGAGAATTTGGTCATCAGTCAAGGACGTGGTGTAGCGGACATGACAAAGGTAATTTCACTCAATCAATCGGCCGTAAAGCTATGGGAAGCGTTGGCCGGACGTGAGTTTAGCGAAGACGATGCCGCCGAAGTGCTTGTCAGCTTGTATGGCATAGAGAAAGAGCGTGCATTGACCGACGCCAAAGCTTGGATTGAAAAGCTACAAAGTTGCCAAGTGATTGCCTAAAGCAACTCTTACCATGCTGAAGAAGATATACCAACTTCTATCCCCCACCGAACGCCGTAGAGGAGGCTGGGTAGCCCTTACGGTATTGCTTCGCGCCTTGCTCGACTTTGCAGGTGTGGCAGCTCTTATACCCCTATTGCTATCCCTCTTCGACCAAACCGCCAACCATAGCCAATCGTTGTTGTTATGTGGTGCGGTATTGCTATTTGTGGTGTTGAAGAATGGTATTGTCATGCTATTGGCACGTTTTCAAAGTCGTTATCTTCTAAGCCTTTACCAATCGTTCAGCCGACGGATGTTCATCAATTACTACCGCCGTGGTTTGCTATTCCTGAAAGGTAAAAGCAGCGTGCAGTTAGGACACGAAGTAAACTTTGTGTGCTATGTATTCAGTTTGAGCATCCTCTCGCCACTATTCAAGCTATGTGGCGAAGCCATCTTGCTATTGATGATGATTACCGCTTTGGTGGTATGGGAGCCCATATCCGGTTTGTTGCTTTGTTTAGGATTCTTGCCGTTGGTCATGTTTTATATCATGGTGGCACGCAAGCGATTACGCGCATACGGTTTGCAAGAGTTGGAAGCACGTAGGCAACAAAGTCGCACGGTGGTAGAGGCCTTTCGCGGGTATAGCGAGTTGGAGATAAGCCAAGCGTTCGACCATTCGTTGCAATCGTTCAATAAGGGATTGGTGGTTATCAACCGCAACCGCCTACGCATGGAGACACTACAATTGCTGCCGGCATGCCTCTCCGAGATGGCTATTATCGTAGGCATTGCCTTGCTATTGCTCACGGGCGATGGTAATTTGGGCGTAATGAGTGGTGTGTTTGCCGTAGCAGCCTATCGCATGATACCTGCCGTGCGTAGTGTATTGAACTGTTGGGCAACGCTACAAAATGCATCGTATAGCATCGATGTGGTGAGCGAAGGCATCAAGGAAGACGAAAACGAAACAACCGGTGCACAAGAGCCATTCACCTTCCAACATAAGATTGAAGCCGCCAACCTATCCTTCCACTTCCCCGATGGCACACAAGTATTGAACAACTTCTGCTTGCAGATTAAGCAAGGCGAACGCATCGGCATACAAGGAGCAAGTGGTGCAGGCAAATCAACGCTATTCAACCTTCTATTAGGTTTTTATGCGCCAACGCAAGGAAGCATCTGTATAGATGGGAAGCAGCTAACAACACACAACCGAGGCGGTTGGCACAAGTTGGTGGGATATGTGCCACAAGAGATATTCATCGTGCAAGGCAGCTTAGCGGAAAACATTGCCATGGGATTGCCTATCGATGAAGAAAAGATGAGACGTGTGTTGAGTCAAGTACAATTGGCGCAATGGGCCGAGACGCTTCCCCAAGGCATGAATACTTCGCTTGGCGAGTATGGTAGTCGCTTATCGGGCGGACAAAAACAACGCATCGGCATTGCACGTGCGCTATACAAAGAGGCCGAGGTGCTCTTCTTCGACGAAGCCACATCTGCTCTCGACAATCAAACCGAGCAAGAGATTACCGATGCTCTTCAACAACTGTCCGAGCATCACAAAGAACTGACACTTATCGTCATTGCACATCGCGATAGCTCGCTGAAGTTTTGCGATAAGATAATAACATTATAAATTAAAGTTTTCCCTACCACCTCCCCCACAAGGGGTACTCCTCCTTCCAGAAGGAGGAGAATTAGAATGAGCAACAGACCTTAAATTCCCCTCCTTCGAGAAGGAGGGGTGCCTGAAAGGCGGGGTGGTAGGTATAATAACAAATATAACATTATAACCATGGATTATATCATAGCCGAACATAGAATACGCATTTGTGGTAGCAACGAATGGTTGAACACAATAAAGAGTTTGGAAGGTTTCATACCCTTCCAAGCCGCAGAAGAAGGCACACCCATTGCTACACTAACCGATAGCCAAGAGGCACCACCAACGCTCGAAGAGGTGCTATATAGCTCCGACACCGAGCAAGTGAGCAACCGTTTTGGACGAACCGCCACAGGCTATCTATTCGAATCTACCCACATCAATGGCGATAAACTCAACGTATGGACAAACGCCAACGAGCCTACAACCTATTTTCAAGGCGATATGAATCCGCAATTGGTGCGCTTTGCCATTTGGATTGCTTACGGCATAAAGACGATACCGCACCAAACCATTGCCATACACACCAGTTGCATTGTGCAACAAGGCAAGGCGGTTATCTTCTTGGGCGAAAGCGGTACAGGAAAGAGCACACACACACGCCTTTGGCGCGAACATATCGAAGGCGCATTTCTGCTGAACGACGATAGCCCAATAGTGCGTATTATCGATGGTGTACCCACCGTATTCGGTAGTCCGTGGAGTGGCAAGACACCTTGCTACAAGCAAGAGCATTATCCACTTGCTGCTTGTGTACGCCTATCGCAAGCGCCCTACAATAAAATCACTCGTTTGAAGTTGGTGCAGGCCTATGCAGCTTTGCATCCCTCTTGTCCGCCCGACTTTGCTTACGACGACCAATTGTACGACCACATCAGTGCTACACTTGGCGATATATTGGCCGAAGTGCCTGTATATCATTTGGCCTGCCTCCCCGACAGAGAAGCGGCATTGTTAAGTCATAAAACGGTGATGCAATGAAGAAGGTAGTGCCCAATATCTTTCTGCAAGAGGCTGCCGAGATACTAAAAAGTGGTCAGCCGGTACGCCTACACATCGACGGACAAAGCATGTATCCCTTTATCCGCGGTGGGAAAGACGAAGTTGAGGTAGTGCCCTACGATGGTGTATCTACCCTACCCTTGTGGTGTGCAGCTTTCTATTGTTGGGAAGGGAAATACATGATTCACCGCTACATCGGTACAAAAGAGGGCAAGCTACTGATGATGGGTGATGGCAACTTGGTGCGCATCGAAGCGGTAGAACCTACGGCCGTATATGGCATTTTAAGTACAATCTACCATCCCGATGGTAGTGCACAAGATTGTAACGAGAAAGGTTGGCTGAGTCGCGGCAAGTGGTGGTATCGCTTGCGAGGTATTCGTCGATTCTTAATCCCCCTACTTAGGCGAACCATCGGTTAAGGCGAATCATAACGAAAGTCTTTATCAACTTTAGCGGATGCCAGCAAGCTTCGGTAGGAGCCAAGGTGTAGTATTCGCGACAACGTTTCACAGTTTGTGTAAAAGTGTACCATCTGCCACTGATGCGTCCATTGGGACGATTGCGTCGGAAACTGCCATGGAAACCGAAATTCCCTCCTTGCAAAATATCAGTCAAAAGCCATTCGCCACGTTGTTTGTCAACTTCGTCAAGCATGAAAGGCAGCTCATCTTGAGGCAATCCTAAATGATTCACGACGATAGCACCTACCGCTTTGGCGGCTTGCAACAATCCCACACCTTGCAATAAGCGCACCACATCTGCTTTGTCTATTTGGCCGGCATGTGCATGTAGCAAGCAAGTCCAATCGCATAGTTGTCGCAAGCCAATGCCTCCACTAAGGAAGTGTAGCGCTAAGTGTATCAACACAAAAAACAGATCCAGCTCCAAAGGTAATACCGGTATCGCATTTCCTTCGATAGTTACCATTCTGTTACCGGGTAACATGGGTAACACCTCTTTTCGCAAGAAGCGATTGGCCGATGGCGATGCAAATTGTGTAAGCAGGTAGTGATTCTCCACCGTCACCCCTTGCCAATGACCATGCGAGTGCTTCACACTCTCCGACTCTATCTCTCCGCCCAATTCAGCAAGCAGTCGATTGGCGCGTTCGTAATCTTCTTCACCGATATATACATCAATATCCCCCGGTTGGCGATGTTCGGGATGCGGATAGCTTTGCGCAACGCCCTGTCCCTTCAGCAAAAGCGGCTTCAAACCGGCTGCTTGGTAGTGACGAAAAAGCGTTTCGATGCGTTGGTTCAGCAAGTAGTTATTATCTTCGCACTGCATCAACGCATTACTCCATTGCAACTTTAACACGCGTTGAGGTTGCAACTCAGCGGGTAGTGTCAGCATACCATCGTAGGCAATGCCCATTACCGTTTGCTTGCGTGCCAGTTTATAGATGGCCTGCCAATCGGTTTGTTCACCAAATAGCGAACCATCTGCCGCCGTTTTCCACAAAGCAGCTTTTACAAGGTTAAAGAGTTGTTTGGCTATCATTGCATTTTAAATTTCATGCAAATTTACATAAAAATTTAAACTCACGCAAGCCCGCATGTTAGTGATAGTTTGCTGCGAGCATAAACATCGTTTGCTGCGAGCATACCACTGCTTTGCCCCGATGTTAGGATTGGTTTGCTGCGAAGGTAGGTTCGTTGAGCTGCGTTGCATGCAGCGTCAGACAGCTACAAACACAACAAAGGCTGCAAATCCTATAGGATTGCAGCCTTTGTTTATAGATTGGTTAATTTATTATTCAGAAACCTTCTTCACTACGTAGAAACCATTTTCCACTACTACAGAATAACCTTCTGGTACATTTGCAGATGTTACTTCACCTGTCATTGCACTTTCTGCAATACTAACTTCTACGGGCCATTCTGTTGAACCTGCAGTTACAAACAAGTAAGCAGAATTAACTGATGCATTTGCAGCAATAGTAAGCGTACCTTTATTCGCTTTTTTACTTGGATCATGGAAGAAAATGCCTTTATTTACACCTTCAACTACACCACCATTAATAACTAATTTATTCTCTTTTGAATCTGAGTTGAGGAATTGGCGAATAGCTCTATAAGTTGACTTAACAACGACACAATTAATTGTTGCAGAAACGTTACCAATTGTACTATTGGTAAAGTTATCAATAC
>JAGBWA010000057.1 GCA_017630035.1 Bacteroides sp. | reverse complement strand
ATTCTCCTCGGCATTGATATTCCGGAAGAAATCAAAGGCAAATCCATTACTTGCCTTTACCATCTCTTGCTCGGTTCTGGTCAACTGAATATCCTTTCGGGTATTACTTCCGATGTTGTTATCATCGTCATTGCTACAGGCTGTACCCAACAATATAAGGGCACTCATTCCTAAAATGGTTAATGTCTTTTTCATGCTTATAATTTATTTTATTGTTCTTTATTCAAATACGATATATTCAATTCTATTTTGTCGGCAATGCCTTGCGGTACTAAGTACGAACGGAACCACTCTTCAGAACCAAATTCTATGAAGGCTCCATAATCTACATTGATGTATAGTATATAACTATCCAAACATTTCTACAAAGAAAACACAAAGAATACGAAAATCTTGTATGCAAATTGCAGAAATTGTTGCTTCAAAATGTTAATAAAAGCAAATATTGTAATTTCCATACAAGATTTTGTAATTTCGTTGTTTATAAGTTAAAAGGATTCTTAAGAAATGGATCGGCAGCTTGTAGCGCGCATACAGAATAACGACCAACAGGCAATGAAACTACTCTATCAACGATATGTAGGGATATTAATGTCTGTATGCCACCGCTATGTCCCTTCGGAAGATGATGTGAAGGATGTGCTGCAAAATAGTTTCGTAAAGATTTTCACCTCTCTACACTCGTTCAAGTTTCATAAGGACGATTCGCTGAAGGCCTATATGATTAAGGTGGTTGTCAACGAATCGCTGAATTTCCTCAGGAGTCAACGAAAGTTACAATTTGTAGGATATGAAATGTTGATAGAAGAGCCTTCAGACGAAGAAGTGGATGTTGAATCCATATCGATTGATGAGCTGCATCGCTTGATTCGCGAATTGCCCGATGGCTATCGAACGGTGTTGAACCTCTATGTTTTCGAGGAGTTGTCGCATCGACAAATTGCCGAATTGCTGCACATTAAAGAATCTACTTCCTCCTCGCAATTGTATTACGCCAAACAATGGTTAGCAAAAAAGATTAAAGGACTAAACACAAAAAAACTATGAAGGGAGATTGGACTGATAAACTAAAAACACGTTTGGAAGGGCACGAAATGACACCTCCTTCCGACTTATGGACAGGCATTAACGAGCAGATGGGATTTGCAGCTCAGCCTGCCCGTGCCTCCGTTGTTGCCATTTGGCGATGGGCAACGGTGGCTGCTGTAGTATTGGTTTTAGTTGGCTTCTTCGCTCTCTATGAAAACAATGAAGCAGACTATAGTATTCCAAACGAATTAATCTCCGAAGAGGCGATTATCCCAAAACCCATGGAAGAAACTATTATTGAAAAGCAACCTATTGCTAAAAAACAGCATAACATCATTCCACAAGTAAAACCTCAAGAGTCGGTAGGCGTAACGATAGTGGAAGAATACGTTGAAGTTGTTGATATGACAGCTGTCCAACAAGAGAAATCGCAGAAACGTCCTACAACGAAAGAGGTAGTGGAAACATATCATCATAATGTACCTATCCAACAACCCAAAGCAAAAAGCAAGAAACAACGATTGTCTGTTGCTTTGAATGCATCTGGTGGACTTTCAAACAGTAAAACAGAAAGTATGCATATCGAGCCTGTTTATGGAGCAGCACCTGGAACTCCGCCACATCGCATGCACTATTTGGGAGATGTATTCGAACCTAAAAAGGTACAAGAACGAAAGGCCTCGAAACATGCTTTCCCCATACGTTTGGGTATTAAATTGAGTTATCCGTTGAATGACCGTCTGTCGCTGCAAAGCGGAGTGGGTTATACCCTCCTGAAGTCCGATTTATCCTATAGCTCAATGCAGATAGGCCAACAACTTCATTACATTGGTGTTCCATTAGGGTTACGCTATCAGCTATGGAATAGTGGCCGTTTCTCTCTCTATGGCGCGGTAGGTGCCATGTTAGAGAAGTGTGTTAAAAATAGCAGTGAACTGCCATCTGCTTTCACCGATGCAGCATTAATAAATACAGAGAAGCCATGGCAATGTTCACTGAATGCGGCTTTGGGAGCTGAGTATCGCTTGGACAAAGCAATCGGTATCTATTTAGAACCGGGTGTTGGCTATTTCTTCGAAGATGGCACTTCTGTAGAGCATTACTACACTGAACACCCGTTTGTTCCATCATTGGAAATCGGTTTGCGTTGGAATATGTAAGGCAACGGGCGCAATGCGTTGCTTTCCTATCAAGGTTGTAAAACTTTGTTGTTTTTTGCTATATATGCTCTACGAGGCAGATATTTTTTCCTCGTGAGGAAAAAAAACGAGGGGCGTGAGAGAGATATTTTTTCCCCGTGAGAAAAAAAACACCCCATCCAGAAGGTGTTCTGGATGGAGTGGTGCAAATTATATTATTGTATGATTATTTCTTAAACAGCAATGGAGCAAATTCGTTTAAGCAACGACGCCAAGTAAGGAATTCGTGAGCTGTGCCCGGCGATTCGTAATAGATGTTGTTGATGCCTGCGGCCTTCAATCCATCGCTCAACTTCTTGGTGCGTTCGGGATTTTCTTCCGAGCCGATACCCATGAAGAAGACATGTACCTTTTCGTTGAATGCCTTGCGGTCTTTGAACACACCGCCATAGGCTTCGTCCAAGTTGTTCAAGTCGATAGAGCCGGCACCACTGAAGCCACCGATGTAGGCAAACTTATCCAAGTTGTTCAAGGTTGTTGTAAAGGTGTGCAAGCCACCGAATGACAAACCTGCCATAGCACGGTTTTCTCTATCGGCCAATACGCGATAGTTCTTTTCGATGTGAGGAATGATATCGTTCAACAACACTTTCGGGAAGGTATTTACCATACGTGGACGTACATCTTCGGGCTTTTCGCCTGGAAGTGGTGTACGCGATTCGATGTTACCATTGTCCATTACCACAATCATTGGCACGGCCTTGCCTTCGGCAATCAGGTTGTCGAGGATGAAGTTGGCACAACCTTGGTTTGCCCAACCATATTCGTTTTCGCCAAAGCCGTGTTGCAAGTAAAGCACTGGGAATTTACGATTAGGCTCCTTGTCGTAGCAAGCAGGGGTGTAAACAAAGCAATGACGCCATTCGTTGCGCACCTTAGAGTAGTACCAACTTTCGCTAACGGTGCCGTGAGGCACATCCTTTGCCTTATAGTAATCTACACCATCTTCGGGTATTTCGATACCACTTACCCAACGGCCCATGCCGAAGAATGGTTTGCCATTAGGGTCGGCTGTTTCTACACCGTCGATAATCACTGTATAATAGTGGAAACCTACCACTTCGGGACCTTTAGATACCAATGTCCAATAGCCATCGTCGCCTTTGGTCATTTCGCCACGGAAGCTGATTTCTACCTTCTTTGCATCGGGAGCATAAACGCGGAAATAGGTTCGCTTGTCTTTGCCAATACGAGGGTATTGCGCACCGTTGATGTTGTGGATGTTAGGAACTGTTCCTTCGGGGAATTCGTGATTGCTTTGTGCGCTGAGGTTTACCGCACTTACCATTAAAGCAATCAATGCCAAGCATAATACTTTTTTCATGATAATTGATTTTGGGGGTTAAACATGTTTAAACATTACAAACATAAGGAATTATCTGCAATGTTTTTATCTTTTTTCATTTTTTAACAAGGCGCGAGCCTGTTGTTCGTCTTGTGATAGCTGATTGATAAGCGCCTCGATGGAGGGGAAACTGTGCACGGGACGGAGGTATTGGACAAACGAAAGGCGGAGGGTTTGATGATAGACATCTTGTTTGAAATCGAAGATGTGCACCTCGATGCTACGGTCGGTGCCGTTGTTCAAGGTGGGACGACGACCAATGCTCAACATGCCGCCATGTACTTGTCCATCCACCATTACGTGAACAGCATAAACACCATCGGCAGGAATGAGTTTATCGGCTTCCAATGGTTGGATATTGGCGGTGGGGTAACCAATTTCGCGCCCTACACGATGACCGCCTACCACAATGCCTTCCACAAAGTAATCGTAGCCAAGCAAACAAGAAGCAGCCTGCACATCGCCCTTGCCAAGCAGGTGGCGAACGTCCGACGAACTAACTACACAATCGGGGTAAACGGTGGCCGGAAGTACCTCCATGCCCAACTCGCGACCATAGCGCACATAGTCGTCGAAGCCTTCGGCGCGATTATGTCCAAAGCGGTGGTCATAGCCTATCACCAATGCCGCCACACGATACTCATCGCGAAGCACCTGCATGAACGAGCGAGCAGAAAGTGCCGAAAGTTCGGGCGTAAAGGGCATCATCCAAACGGCATCGATACCCGTAGCGGCCAGTAGCTGTTGCTTCTCGGTGGCCGAAGTGAGCAGTTGGGGCTGAAAAGCCGATTGCATCACCTTGCGCGGATGGACAGGAAAGGTAATGACGGCCGATGATAGCGAACGCTGAAGGGCGATGGTACGCACTTGCTGAATCAAGTGTCTATGCCCCCGATGAACGCCATCGAAAAAGCCTATGGTTGCTACGTATCTTGTTTCGTTACTCATTATCCTTGTGTTTACACGGACGCGTCATGCCGCGTCCCTACTAATCTTTAAACAAATGGCTCCAATCTTCGTGAGCCTTGGGTGTATAGGTGGCAATGCCCAACTGGTTGGCCACGCGGCAATTCTCGGGCGAATCATCGATAAAGAGCGTTTCGCCGAACGAAAGCGGTGCTTGCGCCGATACCATTCGGAAGATGTCCGGATTGGGTTTGGCAAGTTTCATCTCGTAGGAGAGGAAGATGCGGTCGAAGAAGTCGTTCACCGTATGTCCATTGTAGGTGAACACATGCTTGCACGACCACTCCCAATGAATGTCGTTGGTATTGCTCAACAGATACACCTTATACTTCTTGCGCAATTGGAGCAAGAGGTCGAGTTTATAGGTAGGAATCGTTACCAAGAAACTATTCCAAGCTTCGTCTATAGCCTCATCGCTCAGCGGCTTGTCGGCCACTTGGCGGATGCATTGACGGAAGCCGGCGGCATCGATCTCTCCCCTTTCGTGCAAAGAGAAGAAACCTTGCTGGTGGCACACATCCAAGAGGTGGGAAACATCGGTCAATCCCAAGCGTTGGAAGTTATCCAAGCAACGTTGGCGGTCGAGGTCAATGAGCACGCCTCCAAAGTCAATCAACAGGTTCTTTATCTGCTTATCCATCGTATTATTGTTTCATTCGTTTAATCCATCGCACCAATTCGCCTACCCACAACACCAACGAAGTGGAGAGGATAATCCACACCCACTCTTGCCAACCGAGCGGCTCGGTACGGAACACTTCGCCACCAAATTGCACAATGAGGAATTGTCCCAATAAGATGGCCAACACCACCACCTCCATGCCGTAGGTTTTAGTGATATTTTTGAATGCCGAGTCGTTGGTGCCAAAGACACGGGCATTGAATAGGTTCCAGAATTGAAGCATCACGAAGAAGGTGAAGAAAATGGTGAGGCGATGCACGGTAAGCCCACCGGGTGCATGTTCGAAGGCAATCAGCATGCCCATCAACACGCAAGCAAACAGGATGCCCACACCAAATATCATCCATCCCATAGTGGGAGTAATGATGAAGTCGCTACTCTTGCGCGGCTTGGCTTGCATCACGCTTTCGCTTGGAGGTATAGAGGCCAGTGCTAATGCGGCAAAGGTATCCATAATGAGGTTCACCCATAGCATTTGGGTAACGGTGAGCGGCAACTCGGTGCCCACCAACGAGCCGAGCAACACAATGAAGAGGGCCACGAAGTTGATGGTGAGTTGGAAGAGGATGAAGCGTTGAATGTTCTTGTACAACGAGCGTCCCCACATCACGGCCGTAGCGATACTTTTGAACGAATCGTCGAGCAAGGTAATGTCGCTTGCCTCCTTGGCTACGGAGGTGCCACTACCCATAGAGAGGCCCACCTGTGCATGGTTCAAGGCCGGGGCATCGTTGGTGCCATCGCCCGTAACCGCTACTACGGCTCCCTTTTGTTGAAGGAGTTGCACCAGGCGTTGCTTGTCGGTGGGGCGAGCACGCGACATAATCTTCAAATCCATTACACGATTCAAAGCCTCATCGTCGGTCAGGTTAGCAAACTCGGTACCGGTGATGCGATTGCGGTCGGTATCCGCCTCTGTCCACAACCCTATCTGACGGGCTATTTCGGTAGCGGTGCCCGGTGTGTCGCCGGTAACTATCTTCACACCGATGCCGGCATCGACACAACGATTAATGGCCGGTGGCACATCCTCGCGCACGGGGTCGCTAATGGCTACCACACCGATAAAGGTCATATCGTTTACTTGCTGAGCGCAATCTTTCTCCGTATCATCTACTATCTTATAGGCAAAGCCCAACGTGCGCATGGCCTTTGCTTGATAGCCCAACAATTGGTTATCCACCATCGATTGGTGGGCATTGGCCGGAGAGAGGCCTTCGGGCAACCACACTTGGCTACACTTGGCAAAGACAATCTCGGGCGCACCCTTCACAAAGAGGATATGCTTGCCTGCTTCAGCGGCCTTTACCAATGTGGCCATGTACTTACGCTCGGTAGAGAAGGTGAGTTGGTCGATAACGGTAGCCGTTTCGCGCAACTTCAGGTAGTCAATGCCTTGGGCATGCAACCACAACAATAGTGCCACTTCGGTGGGGTTGCCTACTCCCTTTGGCTTTGCTTCGCCGTTGTTTTCTTCCAAAAAGGCGGTTGAGTTAACGGCTATGCCTTGATAAATCAGTTGCTTCAATGCGTCGTTTCCTTCCGATGCATAGAAGGCGGCATCGCCCACTTGCATTTGGTTTTGTGTCAGCGTGCCGGTTTTATCGGTACAGATAACGGTGATGGCACCCATTGTTTCGCAAGCATGCATCTTGCGCACAAGGTTGTTGGTGACAAGCATTCGGCGCATGTTCAACGCCAAGCTAAGGGTGACACTCATGGGCAAGCCTTCGGGCACGGCCACTACAATCAGCGTTACGGCCATCATGAAGTATTGCAAGGTGGCTTTCAACGCCGGTAACCAATCGGCAAAGGTGGTAAAGGTAGAGAAGGGATAGTGTAACAACACATCCTTTATAAAGAAGATGGCAAAGGCCAGGCCGGCTACGGAGAAGCCAATCTTGCTGATGAGGTTTGCCAACTTATCGAGTTGAATGTTCAATGGAGTAGGTTCGGAGGTTTGTTCGGTGCTTTGACGCGCCACCTTACCTATTTCGGTGGCATCGCCCACACAATCGACACACATCCTGGCACGACCATCTACCACCGTAGTGCCACGCATCAGGCGATTGCTGGGGTAGGTAGCATCCGGGTGGAAGTGGGCTTTGTCGGTTGTCTTACTGATGACTGGCTCGCCCGTCAGGTTCGACTCGTTCACTTGCAACGATACGGCCTCTATCAAATCGCCATCGGCCGGTATCTCATCGCCAGTTTCCAATAGCACAACATCGCCCACAACTACATCCTTTCGGGGGATGACTTGCACTTGTCCGTTGCGCAACACCTTCACGGGTGTCTCTTCGTTGACGCTATTCAGCAAGTCGAACTTCTTGTTGGCATCGTATTCAAAATAGAAGCCTATACCGGTGGCCAAAAGGATGGCAAGGATAATGCCGATGGTTTCGGCATACTCGTTTTCGAAAATAGAGATGAGTAGCGAAAAGCAAGCGGCCACCAACAATACACGTACTACGGGGTCTTCGAACTTCTCCAAGTAGAGTTTCCACAAAGAGGGACGTTTAGGGGGAGTAAGCACATTATCGCCATGCTTACTACGACTTTGTAGCACCTCCTCGTCGGTCAGTCCTGTGCGATGATTAATAGATTCAGCCATATCAGTTTAGTGTTTTATGAAATTTGTTGCAAAAATAAGATAAATTATCGGGTATAACGAACTTATTTTCATGTTTGTTCGTTATAAAGTAGAAACAACTTAAAAAGTTATGCACATGAAAAAGTACATTTGCGATGTTTGCAACTATGTTTACGACCCCGAGGTGGGCGATCCTGAAAATGGCATTAAGCCTGGTACACCTTTCGAGAAAATTCCCGAAGATTGGGTATGTCCTATTTGTGGTGTAGGGAAAGAAGATTTTTCCTTAAGGGAAAATTAATTTAGCCTTAAGGGAAAATTAAAAAAGGGGTTGGCCGCGGCCAACCCCTTTTGCTTTATCAATGCAGAAGATTAAGCTGATTTCTTCTCTTTCATATCGGTTGTTGCTTCCACAACATTCACTACATAGTCGCCAAGTTTTTCGCATTCGGCAATCAAGTCCATGTAGAATACACCCATTTGATAGTCGTACTCTTTGTTGTTGACATCGAGGATGTTTTGGTTCTTGAGTTGGTTGCGGTAGTTATTGATTTCGTTTTCAAGGTTGAACGACTTGTTCACATCTACATCGCGGTTTTCGTGTTCGGCATGGTTGATAACTACAATCATTTGTTGCAACGATTGATCTACCAACGCCATCATGTTGTGGATGCGTTCGTATTGCTTTTCAACGAAATCTACGTTTGCTTGACGGCGACGGTTGATGGTGCGTGCCAAGTTGTAGCAGCTATCGCCAATGCTTTCAATCTCGGTTACTTCGCGAAGCATGGCGCGAATTTCCAACTTACTTTCCGAGCTGAGTCGGCCTTCGGATACTTGATTCAAGTAGTTGGCTATCTCAAGCTCCATGTTGTCGCTAATGCTTTCGTACTTCTCTACTCGACTAAAGAGTTTATTGAAATCTTCTTCTTTCTCCATGTGAAGCAAATCTTTCACCATGCCATACATGCGATAGGTACGTTCGGCGTAGAGATGAATTTCCTTCTTGGCTTGAAGAATAGAGAGTTCGGCCGTAGAGAGCATACCGCCACTGATGAAGCGCAAACGATACTCTTCGTCTTGTTCTTTCGCCGGATAGATGGTACATACGGTACGTTCGATAAGCTTAACGAACCAAATCATAATCAATACGTTGCAAATATTGAATGCGGTGTGAAAAGCTGAGAGCTTAAATGGAACAGCTACAGAGGTTTCGGTTACACCCATTACGTTTTCTACAAACCAAGAGATGGCTCCGGTGAAGAAGGGGAAGAGGCAAAGCACCCAAATAACGCCAAATACGTTGAACACCAAGTGCGCCATAGCAGCTCGTTTGGCTTGTGTGTTACCGGTAAGGGCGGCAAGGTTGGCGGTAATTGTGGTACCAATGTTTTCGCCAAGCACCAACGCAGCACCCAATTCGAAGCTAATCCAACCGTTGGCACACATAATCAAGGTGATGGCCATGGTAGCCGCCGATGCTTGCACAATCATGGTGAGCACCGTACCAATAAGTACAAATATTAAGATAGACAGGAAGCCCATATCTGCCCAGTTTTGAACAAATTGCAACATGTCGGGGTTTTGTTGCAAGTCGGGGGCATTGGCTTTCAAGTTTTGAAGCCCCATGAAAAGGAACGAAAAACCAAAGATAAATTCGCCCAATGACTTCCGACTACTCTTTTGTGAGAAGAGAAGAGGAAGACCGAAGAATAATAAAGGAATGGCAAAAGCAGCGATATCTACTTTAAAGCCTAATGCTGAGATAATCCAAGCCGTTACGGTTGTACCGATGTTGGCACCCATAATTACACCAATGGATTGCGCCAACTCTAACAATCCTGCATTAACGAAGCTAACCACCATCACGGTTGTGGCCGATGAGGATTGGATAAGTGCCGTAATCAGCAAACCGGTAATTACACCCATTACGCGGTTGGTAGTCATGGCGGTTAAAATCTTACGAAGGCGATCTCCAGCAAACTTCTGAAGTCCTTCACTCATAATCTTCATTCCATAGAGGAATAGGGCTAAAGAGCCAAGTAATTTTAAAAAATCATAAAAAGAATATTCCATCTTTCACTTATTTGTAGGTTTTTTGTTTTATTTTCAAGAAAATCGCTATCTTCACATTCAAAATATGAATACGAACTTTTAGACTTTTACACTTATGGTACAAATCCGTTGCAAAAATAATAATATTTCTAAAACATTCCCTATCGGAAGCACACTTTTGGAGATTTATCAAGGATTTAATTTAAAATTACCCCATCAATTGGTCAGTGCAAGGGTAAATAACTGCACCGAAGGGCTATCTTATAGGGTATATCACAACAAAGATGTGGAGTTTTTGGACATTACACATCCGTCTGCTCGACGCACCTATGCTCGAAGTTTGTGTTTTGTACTTTACAAAGCCATCAAAGAGATTTTTCCTAAAGGGAAATTATGCGTGGAGCATTCGGTATCGAACGGCTATTTCTGCAACTTATACATTGGCCGCCCCATCGAATTGGAGGATGTAAATGCGCTAAAGAAACGCATGCAAGAAATTATAGCAGAAAATATTCCTTTCCGTCGCAAGGAGTGCCTAACCGCTGAAGCAGTCCCCTTCTTCAACGAATTGGGATTGGAAGATAAAGCCAAGCTATTGGAGAGCACCGGCTCGCTATATACCTATTATTATATGTTGGGCGATACCATCGATTACTATTATGGTTGCCTATTGCCCAGCACCGGTTTCCTCTACCTATTCGACTTGGTGAAGTATTACGATGGGTTGCTATTGCGTCTGCCCGACAAAAACAATCCCAACCAGTTGGGCGAAATCGTAAAACAAGAGAAGATGTTCGAGGTATTCAAAGAGCATCTTCGTTGGAACGACATCCTTGAATGTAGCAATGTGGGCGATGTGAACAAGATATGCCAAAGAGGCGAAGCTGGAGGATTGATTAAAGTGGCCGAGGCTTTGCAAGAAAAGAAAATTGCACAAATTGCCGAAGAAATCTATAATAGGGGGTGTAACGGAGGCAAACCGGTGAAGTTGGTATTGATTTCGGGGCCATCGTCATCGGGCAAAACCACGTTCAGCAAACGCCTTAGTGTGCAACTGATAACCAACGGCATACGTCCCTACCCCATTGCGCTCGACAATTACTTTGTGAACCGCGAAGATACACCACGCGATGCAAGTGGCGATTATGACTACGAATCGCTTTATGCATTGGATTTGAAGAAGTTCGACGAAGACTTGCAAGCATTGCTACGTGGCGAAGAGATTATGTTACCTACCTTCAACTTTACCACTGGAAAACGCGAATACAAGGGGGATAAGTTGCAATTGAAAGAGGATATGGTATTGATTCTCGAAGGCATACATGCACTTAACCCTGAATTGACACCGCAAATTGCGCCCGAACATAAGTTTAAAATCTATGTATCGGCTCTTACCAGCATCTCGCTCGACGATCACAACTGGATTCCTACAAGCGATAACCGCCTTATCCGACGCATTATTCGCGATTACAAGTATCGCAACTATTCGGCTCAAGAAACCATTTCGCGATGGCCAAGTGTACGTGCCGGAGAAGATAAATGGATATTCCCCTTCCAAGAGAATGCCGATGTGATGTTCAACTCGGCCATGTTGTATGAATTGGGCGTACTTCGTCCTTACATTGAACCAATCTTAATGGAAGTGCCCCAAAATTGTCCTGAATTTGCCGAAGCTTATCGCTTAAGACGATTCATTCAATATTTCACTGCTATCAAAGATTTGGAGTTGCCTCCAACCTCTTTGTTGCGCGAGTTTTTAGGAGGCAGTAGCTTTAAATATTAAAAAAGTCACTAATTTTGTAGCAAAATAATAGAATGTAAGCATGAGAACAAGAGTAATTTTCTTCATAGTAGCTACATTTTGTAGCTTTACACTAATGGCTCAATCGTCGGCCTCGTTTATCAAGAAAGCGCAACAACAACATGGACGTAACGAATACAAAGAGGCCTTCGAATCGTTGCGCAATGCCGAATCGGCACTTTATGGCGAAGAACGAGCAGGCGGCAAGAAGATGCCTGAGGTGAGGTATAACATCACCAAGGAGCGCATACAGATGTACATCAAATTGCGCAACTCTAAACGCGCCAAAGAGCAACTTGAACGCTTGGAAGAGCAAACCAAAACCATTGAAAACGACTCTATTGCCAACGATTTGCTATACACTCAAGCAAATGTTTACTACACTTTCGGTGAAAGCACCAAAGGGGATGCGTGCATCAACAAACTGATAGAGAAGTATAAAGCCGCCAAGCAATATGACGAGATAGACAAGTGCTACCAAACAATTATCGGTATTGCTCGTAGGGCCGGTAACGCATCGTTCATGGCTCGTACTTACGAAAAGTATATGCTATGGAACGACTCGGTGCAAGCACTAAAAGCACAAGACAACTTGGATGCTTTACAACAGAAATATGATGAAAGCCTACAAACCATTACCGAGAAAGATGATAAGCTAAGTAGCAAGCAATACATTATTATTGCTCTTTGCGTGTTGCTACTTATCTTGGCCGCCGCTTTGGTAGTTGGCGCCATCGTTTTGCTACGTTTCATTGTTTTGTCGCGCAAACAAAAGAAAATTATCCAAACAGCGAAAGAGCACAACGAACTAAAAACCAAGTTCATCCAAAACATCTCTTCGCAAATGGGACCTACGCTGAACAACCTGCCACAACATTTAGCGGAAGTGAAGGCATTGCACGCATTTGCCGACCACATACAAGAGATGTCGGAACTTGAAAGTACCATTGACGAGCCTTTCGAGATGGAAAACAAAAACATCCTAACCTTCTGCGAGGGTGTAATGGCTAAAATTGCCGACAAAACAAAACCAGACGTTACTTGTAGCGTCAACGCACCAAAGCTATCGGCACCAATCAATGTTGAACACCTTGAGCGCGTTATCCTACACCTATTGGAAAATGCCGCCAAATATACACCGGAAGGAGGAAAGATAATCCTCGACTTCAAGAAACGAGGTGCGCATACTCACCAATTCATTGTAACCGACACCGGTTGTGGCATAGCCGAAGAGCGACGCGAAAACTTGTTCAAGCCCTTTGCACAAGTTAAAGAATTGACACAAGGTGACGGATTGGGATTGCCTATTTGTGCATTGATAGCTACCAAAATGAATGGCTCACTCAGTTTGGATAGTAGTTACACCAAAGGTACTCGTTTCGTACTTGAGCTACATGTATAAAACAATAACAATTAGCATGAAACATCGCATCATTACTATAACCCTATGGCTGATTGGTAGTTCGTTTCTATCACTACATGCCCAAGAAAATGATTTTATAACAGGCAAAAACTTATTCGAAGAGAAAGCCTATTCGGCGGCAATATCCCCCCTGGAAAACTATCTTGAAGTTGTAAGAGAGGTACCAACAACCGAAACGCAACGCATGCAGGCACACTATATGCTGGCTTGCATCAGCTATGAGTTGCAACAACCCGATGCCACGCTTAAACTGGAGAATGTACTAAAGGCCTTCCCCGAATCGCCCTACAACAACCGTTTGAAAGGTGTATTAGCCTCGACCTATTTTTTCGACAAGGAGTATGAGCAAGCACTCAATTGGTTTGAGCAATGCGATTTCGACCAATTGAGTGGCGAAGAACGCGATGACTTCATCTACCGAATGGCGGTAAGCTACTTGCAACAAGGCAACTTAACCGAAGCCGCAAGTTGGTTCTTGGCACTAAGCAATACTTCGTCGCGCTACGATGCCGATAGCAAGTATTATTTAGCCTATATACGCTATTCACAACAACGCTTCGACGAGGCTTTAGAAGGTTTCTTATCGTTGAAAAATCATCCCAAATACGAAGCATTAGTGCCCTATTATATGGCCGAAATCTACTTGCAAACAAAGCAATATGCAAAGGCTGAAGAGGTAGCTAATGGCTATTTGGAGAAATACAAAAGTAACGAACATACCGCACAGATATATCGCATAAAAGGTGCTGTAAATTATCACCTTAACCAGCCCAAGGCGGCCGCTGATGCACTTAAAAGTTACTTGCAATTGAATGGCGAGAAACCAAGACGCGATGCGTTGTATATGTTAGGTTTATCGTGCTACAACGCAGGGCTTTATGGCGAAGTAGTAGAGCACCTAAACAAAGTGACAACCATCGATGATGCGTTGGCTCAAAATGCCTACTTGAATATGGGATTGGCGGCATTGAAACTGGGTGATAAGACACAAGCGCGTATGTTCTTTGAACAAGCAGCAGCAAGCAATGCCGATGTAGCGGTGAAAGAATTGGCCGCCTACAACCATGCACTTATCATTCACGAAACGGCCTACTCGGCATTTGGCGAATCGGTAACCGTATTCGAACGTTTCCTCAACGAGTTTCCACAATCTCGCTTCACCGACAAGGTTAGCAGCTACTTGGTAGAGGTATATATGAACACCAAAAGCTACGATGCCGCATTGCAATCCATCGAACGCATTGCCCAACCAAGTAGCGAAATTCTTGGTGCTAAGCAAAAGATACTTTTCCAATTAGGTACACAAGCGTTTACCAACACGCTATTTCCCGAAGCTATCAACTACTTCAATCGCAGCATTGAGTTGAGCAAATACAATCGTCAGATAGCAGCCGATGCACACTATTGGCGGGGTGAAACCTACTACCGACAAGGGGAATGGGAGAAGGCAAAACGCGACTTCCAAACTTACCAACAACAAACCCTACAAAAGGGTACACAGATGTATGCCTTATCAGAATACAATCTTGGATACATACTATTTAGAGAAAAACAATATGCTAATGCTGCCCGACGCTTCCTTGCTTTTGCATCGGCAGAGAAAGAAAAGAACAAATCGTTATTGGCTGATGCATACAATAGAATAGCCGATTGTTATCTGAATAACCGCCAATTTGAAGAGGCAAAACAATACTATAATCTTGCCGAAGCACAAGGTACGGTAGGTGGCGATTATGCTTACTACCAATTGGCATTGGTGGCCGGCTTGCAGAAGGATTACAGCAAGAAGGTATCGCTACTGAACGAACTATCGAAACGCTATCCACAATCGCCCTATCACATCAACGCATTATACGAAAAAGGACGTTCGTATGTGCAACAATCGGCCAACGACCAAGCTATCGAAACCTTCCAACAATTGGTAAACAACTATCCTGATAGTCCGTTAAGCCGAAAAGCGGCAACCGAAATTGGCTTGTTACACTACCAGGACGACAATTACGATAAAGCTATCCAAGCCTACAAACAGGTGGTTATCAACTACCCCGGTAGCGAAGAAGCGAAATTGGCTATGCGCGATTTGAAGTCGCTTTACGTGGAGACCAACCGCGTGGACGAGTATGCCAAACTCATCACCGAAATGCCAGGGAACATCCGCTTCGAAGTAAACGAACAAGATTCCTTGACCTACATTGCCGCCGAAAAGGTATATATGCGCGCCGATAACAAACAAGCCAAGCAGAGTTTCGAACGCTATTTACAAAGCTATCCGCAAGGTGCATTTAGCTTGAACGCACACTACTACTTGGCATTGATGGCGAAAACAGTTAACAATGATGCCGAGCTATTGGAACACACCGCTAAATTATTGGAATATCCCGACTCTCCTTTTAGCGAAGAGGCGCTTGTGATGCAAGCAGAAACTCTAAGCAAACAGAAACGACACGAAGAGGCATTGGCAACCTACAAGAAGTTGCAAGCAAAGGCAAGTACCATCGAACGCAAGCGAATGGGATTAATTGGTGCTTTGCTCAGTGCAAGCCAACTGAATAACAGCATAGAAACCATCCATGCCGCCACATCCATATTAGCTGAAGAGAAAATTTCGCCCGAAATAAAGAACGAAGCACGCTACCTGCGAAGCATGGCCTACTTGCAAGAGCAAGCCAACGAAAAAGCATTTGCTGATTGGCAAGAATTGGCCAAAGATTTACGCACAGTATATGGTGCTGAAGCTAAATATCGCTTGTCGCAAATGCTATTCGACGATGAAGAATATGCTGCCGCCGAGCAACAAGTGTTGCAATTCATCGACCAAAGCACACCTCATGCCTATTGGTTGGCCAGGGCATTCGTGCTACTCTCGGACGTTTATGCCGCACAAGGAAAGAACATTGAGGCACGCCAATACTTGTTAAGCTTGAAGCAGAACTATCAAGCTGACGACGACATTGCAGGCATGATTGAAGAGCGACTAGCCACTATTACAGAGGAATAACCATTTAGCAAACGAAGAACATGAAAAGATTTCTATACATAGCACTGCTATTATCAACATCAATCTACGCACAAGAGCAAAAGAACGATTCATTGCTAAACCGCACCGTGGTGGTAGAGCAAGAGTACTCACCATTGATTGAAGATGCAACCAAAATCAATGTATTGCCCCAAGTTGAGGCGCCATCGGTAGAGAATCGTCCAGTGGAGTATAGTATGGAGGTGATGGCTACAAAGCAGTTCCCATACGAACAAATGAACAATTATACCGCTACAGAGCAACAACCTATGGCAAAGCCCGGCTATTTGCGTTTAAGTGCCGGTAACTACGGTAAGTTAGATATCTATGGTAATTACCTTTTCAACCTTAGCAAACGCGACAAACTGAACGTACAAGCAAGTTTGAACGGACATAACGGCACGTTCGAACGATATAATGGCTCAGGTGAATGGGATTCACGTTTCTATCGTACACGCGCGGGCGTAGAATACGCGCACGCATTTAATAAGGTGACGTTTCAAGCAGGCGGACATTTTGGGTTAAGCAACTTCAACCTGACATCTTACAGCCGACAACGCTTCACTTCAGGTGATGTACAAATGGGTGTGAAATCCAACAATCCATCGGAGAAGTATCAGTATGATATTCGTACGGCACTGCTCCTCTATAACCGTGCACACGACCAAATGCCGCAAAAGGAGACTATTTTGCGCACCAATGCCGATTTCACTATACAACTTACTGACGAAGCACAACTAGTGGGAATAGCTACTCAAATAGATAATAACTTCGTAGAGAAACGAAATTATAGCACTATCGATTTAAATCCCTACTATCGTAAACAAAGCGATAATTGGCAACTCAAGTTAGGCGCAATTATAGCTTTGGCAACAAATTATGGCGAAGCATTCTATTTATCGCCCGACTTTCGTTTCGATTACCAAACAGGCAAAAATAGCGCCCTTTATCTACAAGCAACGGGCGGACGACGCATGAATGGCTTCAGGGAATTGGAGCAATGCAATCCGTATGCCAAGATTACCACACCCTATGAAAGCGGATTTGAGCAACTAAATGCTTCTATAGGCTATAAAATAGGAAGCGACATAGGATTCTATATGCATCTCTTTGGAGGATATCAGATGCTAAAGAATGAACTATTGGCTGTTTTCGACAACATTACAGAAGACGATGTTTACTATGCTACCTTCTTCACTTATCTCCCCGACCCTGCATTCAAGCAATACGACCTAAACAACTTCTATGTTGGTGCGGACCTTGCCTATTACCACAAACAGTTATTCGGCATTAATGCTTCGGTGAAGTACCAAGGTTGGGAAGAGAAAGAATCAATGGAGGCTTATTGCTACCTATTGCCGCAATTATCTGCAAACATAGCACTACAACTTAATCCTATCAATGGTTTGCAATGCGAAGCCGGATATCAACACATCGACTACACGAAAAGTGCTACAATATTCATGCCCGATAGCTATGGCAATCTTTACTTAAAAGCAAACTATACCCTGTTCAATGGCATCGGCATCTATGCTCGTGCCAACAACCTATTAGGAAATAACAACCAACTTTATGTCGGTTATCCCACCGAAAAAGCCAATTTCATAGGTGGTGTAACCATTCAGTTTTGATAAAAAAGTTGTTTTTTCCTAAAAACTCCTTATATAATAATGTGTAGTTTCGTTTTTTTCTCTACTTTTGCGGCGATTTTTTGGGCAGTGCCCTTTACTAACACAAATTTGTATGCAAAAAAATCTGGTTATCGTAGAGTCTCCCGCAAAAGCAAAGACCATTGAAAAGTTCTTAGGAAAAGAGTTTAAAGTACTTTCCAGCTATGGTCATATCCGCGATTTGAAGAAGAAAGAGTTCAGTTTGGACGTAAAAGACAATTTCAAACCTAATTATGAAATCCCTGCCGACAAGAAGAAGTTGGTAACCGAACTGAAAGAGGAAGCTGCCAAATCCGAAATGGTATGGTTGGCATCCGATGAGGACCGCGAAGGAGAAGCTATCGCATGGCATCTATACGAAGTTCTGAATCTGAAACCCGAAAATACCAAACGTATTGTATTTCACGAAATCACTAAACAAGCCATTTTGAAGGCGATTGAGCAACCACGCGACATCGACTTGAACTTAGTAAATGCGCAACAAGCACGTCGTGTACTCGACCGCATTGTAGGTTTTGAGCTATCGCCTGTATTGTGGCGCAAAGTGAAGCCCGCCCTCTCGGCTGGTCGTGTGCAATCGGTAGCTGTTCGTTTGATTGTAGAGCGCGAACGCGAAATCCAATCATTTAAGAGCGAAGCATCTTATCGTGTGACTGCTCTGTTCTTAGTGCCCGATGCAGATGGTAAGCAAGTGGAGATGAAAGCCGATCTTGGACGTCGTTTCAAAACAAAGGAAGAAGCAAAGCAATTCCTCGCGGCATGCCAAACAGCTACCTTCACCATTAGCGACATCACTACACGCCCGTTGAAGAAATTCCCCGCTGCACCATTTACCACCTCTACTTTGCAACAAGAGGCTGCCCGCAAATTGGGATTCACCGTGGCACAAACCATGATGATTGCGCAACGCTTGTACGAATCGGGAAAGATTACCTATATGCGTACCGACTCGGTGAACCTCTCTTCATTGGCTATCAACACAAGCAAGGAGGTGATTACCGAATTGATGGGTGAGAACTACGTCCATTCACGCAACTTTGCCACTAAATCGAAGGGCGCACAAGAGGCACACGAAGCCATCCGCCCCACCTATATGTCGAGCGCCAAGATTGAGGGAACAGCGCAAGAAAAGCGTTTGTACGACTTGATTTGGAAGCGCACCATCGCTTCGCAAATGGCTGAAGCCGAAGTAGAGAAGACTACCGTAACCATCGCTATTTCGGGCGTGCAAGATACTTTCACTGCCGTAGGCGAAGTAGTGAAGTTCGATGGTTTCTTGCGTGTATATCGCGAATCGTACGACGAAGAAGTGGAACAAGAAGACGAAACCCGTATGCTTCCTCCGCTATCGGTAGGTCAAGACCTCATCAGCAAAGAACTTACTGCTACCGAGCGCTTCACACAACATCCGCTTCGCTACACCGAAGCTTTGTTAGTACACAAGTTGGAAGAATTGGGCATCGGCCGTCCATCTACCTATGCACCTACCATCTCTACCATCCAACAACGAGAATATGTAGTGAAAGGCGACAAAGCCGGTGAAGAGCGCAACTACACCATGCTCACTTTGAGAGAGGGTAACATCACCGAACAAGTGCGTACAGAAATGGTAGGCACTGAAAAGTCGAAGCTTTTACCAACCGACATCGGTATTGTAGTGAACGACTTCTTGACACAATATTTCCCCAACATCTTAGACTATAATTTCACGGCAAACGTAGAAAAGCAATTCGACGAGATTGCCGAAGGTAAAGAGAGTTGGACAAGCACGTTGAAGGAGTTCTATGGCGACTTCCACCCATCGGTAGAGAACACCTTGGCCGTGAAGAATGAAACAAAAGCCGGTGAGCGCATCTTGGGTATCGACCCACAAAGCGGTAAGCAAGTTTCTGTAAAGATTGGCCGTTTTGGTCCTGTTGCTCAAATTGGTAAGGCTGAAGACGAAGAGAAGCCTCGCTTTGCACAACTCAAGAAAGAGATGTCTATCGAGAGCGTATCGCTGGAAGAAGTACTCGACCTCTTCAAACTCCCTCGCGAATTGGGCGAATACGAAGGCGCTACCATCACCATTGGTGCCGGTCGCTTTGGTCCATATATCTACCATAACAAGGCCTACACTTCGCTTCCCAAGGGTACCGACCCTATGAGCATTACATTGGAAGAGGCTATCGATTTGATTAAAGAGAAGCTAAATGCCGAAGCTCAACGCCACATCAAGCAGTTTGCCGAAGAGCCCGAATTGGAAATTATGAACGGTCGCTTTGGGCCATACATTGCTTATAAGGGAAGCAACTACAAGATTCCTAAGGACATTGTTCCACAAGACCTCACCTTGGATGCTTGCCATGAATTGATTAAGCTACAAGAAGGTAAAACTACCAAAGGTCGTAGAGCAAAGAAATAAGACACTACAGATAGTTAAGTAACAAAAAAAGTGAGTCTGTGACTCACTTTTTTGTTATTGTTCTTTCCAATCGCCGTTGGCCTTTATCAGTTCAATAAGTTTATCCACGGCTTCGGCTTCGGGGATGTTCTTCTCGATACACTCTTTTTGCTTGTACAGGCTTATCTTACCGCGACCGGCACCTACATAGCCGTAATCGGCATCGGCCATCTCGCCCGGACCATTCACAATGCAACCCATAATGCCTATCTTCAGGCCTTTCAAGTGAGAGGTTGCCTGCTTGATGCGTGCAATAGTCTCTTCAAGGTTATAGAGCGTACGGCCGCAACCGGGACAAGAGATATACTCGGTCTTACTTGTGCGCAAACGACCGGCTTGCAAAATACCGAAAGGCAAATCGGCACGGTTGTTGCCACACATATTATAAATAAGGAGGCCATCCACCAAACCATCGAACACCAACGCACCCATGTCGGCAGCAGCCTTCAGTTGGAGGTCTTCCAATTGGGGCTCGTTGTAGTGTTGGAAGAAGATGACGGGATTGTCCAAGCCTTCGCACATCAGTTGGTGTACCAACGCACGATGTTCGCCCAAACGATTGGGGTGGTTACTTTGACTAACCAGCACCACTTCGGGATGATACTTCAAACAAGCCAATACCTCATCGTTCAAACCCATATAGGTGGTAAAGAGGAACTTCAACTCGCTACAGCAACCCGACATAAAGGGGAGTTGATCGGCCTTGAAAGCAGGCCAAGAGTTAGGTTGTCCTTCCCAACAATCAGCATCGAGGATGTATTGTACATCGGGCTGTGGCATTTCGGGCAAAGCACGACCCACATAAACATAATCGGGAATGAAGGGAGCTTGGTAGCTGACAGACTCATCCAACTGAGCCGTAACCACTACAGGCAACTGGCCACCACCAATGTTTCGCACAGCACGAGTAGCACGACGAGTAGGATGGGTGTAACTGAACGCAGGCGCAACAGCACCAGGAATGTAAGGATGACCATTGCGTGCGACAACATAATCTACCAACTTACGCGCCACTGGTATCTCTGCTTCAGGCGCTTCGCTCAATGATACACGGATAGTATCGCCCAAGCCATCGGCCAGCAATGCGCCAATACCTAAAGCCGATTTGATGCGACCATCTTCACCATCGCCAGCCTCGGTAACACCCAGGTGCAAGGGGAAGTGCATGCCCTCTTGCTCCATTACCTTAGCAAGCAAGCGAACAGTCTTCACCATCACTACCGTGTTCGATGCCTTGATAGAGATAACAACATCGGTAAATTGCTCTTCCACACAAATGCGCAAGAACTCCATGCACGATTCTACCATCCCTTCGGGCGTATCGCCATAGCGCGACATAATACGGTCGGACAAAGAACCATGATTCACACCAATGCGAATGGCGGTATGGTTCTCCTTACAGATATTCAAGAAGGGCACAAAACGACGACGAATCTTTTCCAACTCGGCAGCATATTCCTCATCGGTATATTCCAACTGCTTGAAGGTACGTGCCGAATCGACATAGTTGCCGGGATTGATGCGTACCTTTTCAGCATATTGGGCAGCTACATCGGCCACATTGGGATTGAAATGCACATCGGCCACCAAGGGTGTCATGTATCCTGCACTACGCAAGCCAACGTTGATGTTCATCAGATTTTCGGCTTCGCGCACACCTTGGGTAGTGAGGCGCACATATTCGCCACCGGCATCGATAATACGACGTGCTTGCGCCACACAAGCGTCGGTATCTTGTGTTATGGTATTGGTCATACTCTGGATGCGAATAGGGTTATCTGCCCCCAATGGAGTGGCACCCACATTCACTTCCGAACTTTCGCGACGGCTATAATTGAATAAATCCATATCAGCACTTATATTCGTACTTCACTTCCTTTAAATCTTCGTTGGCCTTTTCTATTTTCTTCTTCAATCCTTGTTTGTATTGAGCCAACGAGTCGGCCAACTGAGCATCGCTTAAAGCAAGCATCTGAATGGCCAAGATAGCAGCATTCATTGCGCCATTGATGGCTACAGTAGCTACTGGTATGCCAGGAGGCATTTGAATGATGGAATAGAGCGCATCTACGCCATCGAGCACCGAGCCTTTGATGGGCACACCAATCACCGGAAGAGTGGTATTGGCAGCAATAACACCAGGCAAGGCAGCAGCCATACCAGCAGCAGCAATAATCACTTTAATGCCACGAGCTTGCGCACCCTTGGCAAATGCTTCAACAGCCTCGGGTGTGCGATGTGCCGAGAGTGCATTGATTTCGAACGGCACGTGCATGTCGTTCAGCAATTGGGCAGCCTTTTCCATTACAGGAAGGTCGGAGGTACTACCCATGATGATACTTACGATTGGAGACATTTATTAAATTGAGAATTAAAAATTAAAAGTTTAATTTCACACTAGTCACTAGTAGCTAACAACTATTCAATCACTGCCTTATATCCTTCTGCATCGAGCAGTGCATCATAATCGGCATTGGCAGCAGGTTTAATCTTAATAAGCCAACCTTCGCCATAGGGGTCGGTATTCACCAACTCTGGTTGATCGGCCAACGTTTCGTTTTGTTCCAACACTTCACCGGCAACTGGCAAGAAGAGGTCTGATACAGTTTTTACTACCTCGATGGTACCAAATACATCACCGGCAGCCAATGTTTCGCCTTCAGTTTGGATATCAACGAATACAATATCGCCCAATTGTGCTTGTGCATAATCGGTAATACCAACATAGGCAATGTCGCCTTCCACGCGAATCCATTCATGTTCGCTTGTGTACTTCAAATTTGTAGGAACGTTCATAATTATAAGTTTTTATGGTTAATAGATAAATAAAAGTTTTTGCAAAAGGAGGCTGCTTGTGGGATAGAGCAACAAGCAAGCAATGATAAAGCCAATGGCAAAACCACCAAACACCTGTAGATTAGTATGTTCGGCTGCAACAATACGAGCTGTGCCCAACAAACCGGCCAACAACACAAGAGCAGCAAGTGCCCACACAGGATTATAACCTAATAGCATAGCAAACATAACCAATGAGCCTATTACACCACCCATTGCAGCCATGTGCAAACTGACTCGCCACCAAATGCCAAGCAGATAGCACAAAAGCATGATGAGCAATGACGCCAATGGAACGGCCGTCAAGTACCAAGGCATGCCCAACTTAGCCATCAAGACAATGCAAACAAGGTACGAGGAGGCAAACATAAACCTTGTTTGTCCCTTATCGCTATTTGCATCCTTTGCCCCAGAAGAGGTTTTATCGAAGATGCGCAACGCCAACATAAAGAGTGCCGGAAGCAGACAAGTGAAACAAGCCACAATACCCACCACCATCATCCGATAGGCCACAGGCATAATGCGCAAGTAGCTACCAATGAAGATGAAAATGAAGACAAGCGTTGGCATAATGGTGGGTGTTGTCAACCTCGACAGCCAGATGGCGGCCTTGTCTAAACCGGTTTGTTCGTTGGATATACTATTTTCTGTCATAAGAGTTCACTTCTTAGGCGAGCCACAGGAATACCCAATTGCTCGCGGTATTTGGCGATGGTACGTCTGGCCATATTCAAGCCTTGCTGCTTCAGCAATTCGCTCAATTCATCGTCGGTATATGGTTTTGTTTTATCTTCTGTATCAATTAGTTTCTTCAACTCTTGCATCATCTTCACTACCGTCAGGTCCTTCTTTTCATCGGCTGTATAGGCATCGGTGAAGAAATCTTTCAAGGCAAAGATGCCAAAGCGCGTTTGGGCGTACTTACCATTGCACACACGCGATATGGTGGATACATCCATGCCTAATTCCTTGGCCACATCTACACGCGTCATGGGTTTTAATAAAGCAAAATCGCCTTCCAAGAAAAAGGGTCGTTGTTTCGCTACAATTACACCCATTGTCTTCAGCATGGTTTGGTGGCGCAACTTCAAAGCCCCAACGAAGGTTTGTGCTGCCATTACCTTTTGTTTCAAGAACGAGGTCGCCTCTTGCGGTTGTTCGTCATCAGCTTCCCGTTCTTCCTCCTCTTCAAGCAGCTGTACAAACTCATTGTTTAGGTGCAGTTCGGGCACATTGCGATTGTTCAGGGCTATGGTTATCTCTTCGTCATCGGTAGTATCAACGATAAAGTCGGGCACTATCTGTCCGCCACTTCGTCCGATGCTTTCGCCCATCGAAGCACCCGGACGTGGATTCAAGCGACAAATCTCGGCAATGGCTTGTTGGAACATTTCGGGAGTAGCCTCAACACGTTGTTCTATTCGCGCCCATTGCTTGTTGGTGAAGTCTTTGTAGTGATGCTTCACTATTCGTTTTTCTAGCGTCAGCAGTTCACTACTTCCCTGTGTTCGTTCTTTTCGCTCAAGTTGCAACAGCAAGCATTCCTGCAAGTTGGTTGCACCTACACCGGCAGGATCAAAGCTTTGAATCATCTTCAGCAGTTGTTCCAACTCTTCGACCGATGATACAATATCCATGTGGAATTGCAACTCATCGTAAATGGTCAGCAGGTCTTTACGCAACAATCCATCATCGTCCAACGAGCCAAGCAAATAAGTGGCTACTCGTCGTTGATGTGGCGTCAAATGGCGTTCGTCCAGTTGTTCTTGAAGCATTTCAAAGAAAGAGGTAGCCTCCGAGAAAGGAATCTCCTCTATCTGAGCATAATGTCTTCCCGAACGTTGCCACTCATAATCTGGCACATCATCTTCCGAGCGATAGTTGGCGCGTACATCATCACCACCTTCGCCCTCTGATGGCAATTCTTGTTCCGATTGGCGATGCAAATCTTCATCCAAAGCCGGATTTTCGTGCAACTCGGCACGCACACGATCTTCCAACTCCACGGATGTCAGCTCCAATAGCCGAGCTGCCAGCACCTGGAATTGCGACATCAATTGCACGTTTTCCTGCAGTTGCACGCCTTCTTGATGAGACTTTTTCGCCATACAAATACATTTTTATAGCGCAAAGATAATGTTTTTTATTATCTTTATTATCTTTGTTCCCACAAAGAAACTAAAAACCTTACAATATGTTTGCAAAAGAGACTTATATTCAGCGTAGAGCTGTTTTGAAACAAGCCGTTGGATCGGGCTTGCTACTTTTCTTGGGAAATGATGACCAAGGATTGAACTACGAAGACAATGCCTTCCGCTATCGCCAAGACTCTACCTTTTTATACTACTTTGGCTTGTCGGCAGCCGGTCTATCGGCCATTATCGACATAGACAACGACCGTGAAATTATCTTTGGCGATGAACTAACCATCGACCACATTATATGGATGGGCGTACTACCCACTTTACGCGACAATGCTTCGCTCGTAGGCATCAGTGATGTTCGTCCGTCAGGCCAACTTAAGACCTACTTGCAGCAAGCACAACAAAGCAAGCAAACCATTCACTACTTGCCCACTTATCGTGCAGAGCATAGTTTGAAGTTGCTCAATTGGCTCGGATTGATGCCAGCACAACAAGCACCATCTATCCCTTTCATTCGCGCCATTGTTGCCCAACGCAACATCAAAACCGATGAAGAGATTGCCGAAATAGAAAAAGCTTGCAACGTTACTGCCGATATGCACTTGGCAGCAATGAAATTCATCCGCCCGGGCATGTACGAATATGAGGTAGTGGCCGAAATGAATCGAGTGGCACAGATGAACAATTGCGAACTCAGCTTCCCCACCATTGCCACCATCAACGGACAGACCTTGCACAACCATTATCATGGCAACCTTATCAAACCGGGCGATTTGTTCCTAATTGATGCTGGTGCTGAATTGCCAAGTGGCTATTGTGGCGATATGTCATCGACCATACCTGCAGACAAAACATTCACTCCTCGCCAACGTGCTGTGTACGAAATACAAAACGCTATGCACAAGGCATCGGTAGAAGCTTTGCGTCCAGGCATTCCTTACATGGAAGTTTACGACCTCTCGGCAAAGGTGATGGTCGAAGGATTGAAAGCATTGGGATTGATGAAAGGTAATGCCGATGATGCTGTTCGCGAAGGTGCGCATGCACTATTCTATCCTCACGGATTGGGCCACATGATGGGCTTGGACGTGCACGATATGGAGAATCTTGGTGAAGTATGGGTAGGCTATGACGGGCAACCCAAGAGTACCCAATTCGGCCGTAAGAGCCAACGATTAGCCATCCCTTTGCAACCAGGTTTTGTCCATACCGTAGAACCAGGTATCTACTTCATTCCCGAATTGATTGACCTTTGGCATGGACAAAAGAAGTTCACCGAGTTCATCAATTACGACAAGGTAGAGGAATACCGCACCTTTGGTGGTATCCGCAACGAAGAAGATTACTTGATTACCGAAACTGGAGCCCGCAGATTGGGTAAATATATCCCTCTTACTCCCGACGAAGTAGAAGCTATCAGATAGTTAAGAAACGAATTACCCCTTTACGGATAGAGTCGAGCCCGAAATCCTCCGGGTTCACTCTCTCTAAGGGGATAAAAAAAGCCTCGGCCACATCATCATGAGCCTCAAGGTTTTCACATTGCTTCACCCGACAACGATAGAACAAATCGAGTGTATGCACCACAAAATCGGAGTAAAGATAGCGGTTAGGGATAGAAAATAGGTATTCCGTCTGCAACACCTCCATGCCCGTCTCCTCTTTCACCTCACGAATCACACCCTCTTCGCCCGTTTCGTAAGTATCCAAAAAGCCACCGGGCAAATCCAAAGTTCCCTTTGCTGGCTCTTTCGCACGTCGGCACACCAACAACTCATTGCGTTCATTCAAGATGAATGCTACCGTAGATGCCGACGGATTGAAATAATAGGTAAATCCACAAGCACGACAATGTTTTGCCTTATCGTTCTGCTCGACAAACTCCTTCGAACCACATTTTGGGCAATAAACGAACTGATAGAAAGGATGTTTCATAAGTGCTAAGTTAAGAGTGCTGAGTTATGAGTTATCATAAACAAAAACGAGACCTACTCATTTGTAAGTCTCGTTTGCTCTTCCTCTTGGACTTGAACCAAGGACCCTCTGATTAACAGTCAGATGCTCTAACCGACTGAGCTAAGGAAGAATGACATTTGATAGGATTTTGCTCTTCCTCTTGGACTTGAACCAAGGACCCTCTGATTAACAGTCAGATGCTCTAACCGACTGAGCTAAGGAAGAATTTTTAACCATTTCCTCTCAAATGCGGTGCAAAGGTAATAGGATATTTCGAAATATGCAATATCTTTGCAAAAAAATTTAGTCTTATGGAGAAAATTATAGGAATGGGCAATGCTTTGGTCGATGTTTTGATAAAATTGAAGGACGATTCGACCCTAACCGAATTGGAATTATCCAAAGGAAGTATGACCTTGATAGACGATAATAAATTAAATGCTATTAACGAACTATTAAAAGAGGTGAAACCCGCACGAGTAGCCGGCGGTTCGGCAGGTAACATGATTCGCGCTTTGGTTGAACTGGGCGGACAAGGTGGTTTTATCGGTAAGATTGCCGATGATGAGTTTGGTCGTTACTTCAACGATAGCATGACCTCACGAGGAGTAGAAACCTACATGCTCTTCTCCAACACCCAACCCTCTGGAGTAGCCTCTACCTTTATCTCTACCGATGGCGAACGCACCTTTGCTACCCACTTGGGAGCTGCAGCCGAACAAAAGGCCGATGAATTGAAGCAAGAAATGTTCGAGGGTTATCACTACCTATTCATTGAGGGATATTTGGTACAAGACCATGAACTCATTACGCGAGCCATGCATTTAGCCAAAGAGGCAGGCCTCATTGTTTGCCTCGACATGGCCAGCTACAACATCGTATCGGCAGAGAAAGCCTTTTTCACTCAATTGATAAACAAATACGTAGATGTGGTGTTTGCCAATGAGCAAGAAGCCGAAGCCTTTACCGGCTTGAAGGCCAGTGAAGCCATCAACGAAATAGCTAAACTCTGTAGCATTGCCATCGTAAAAGAGCGCAAAGAGGGCACACACATCCGTAAGGGAACGGAATACATACATGTCAATGCCCCCGATGTGGAAGAGGTAATCGATACCACGGGAGCTGGCGATTTCTTTGCTGCCGGTTTCCTCTATGGCCTCTCTATGGGACAATCGTTGGAACGTTGTGCACAAATCGGTACCCTATTAGCCGGAGAGGTAATCCAAGTAGTCGGTACCGAATTGGAAGCAGCTACATGGGAGAAATTAAAAAAGGAAATAACTCAGAACGCATAAATTCATTAGATATGAAAAGAAACAAGATATGGGGCATATTGGCCGTACTATTCATTACGGCTTGTATCGGCATCGGTTTCCAACAAAGTGACGACCGCAACTTCCAAATTTCGAAGAACTTAGATATCTTCAATGCACTTATCAAAGAATTGGATATGCTCTATGTGGATACCATCGACCCCAACCAAGCTATTCGCGATGGCATTGATGCCATGTTATACGGTTTAGACCCCTATACCGTCTATTATCCCGAAGAAGATCAGGACGAATTGGAACAGATGCTGAAGAATTCGTACGGAGGTATTGGTTCTATCATCACTTGGAACCCCAAATTGAAACGAAGCATGATTTCCGAACCTTACGAAGGCATGCCGGCCGCCAAACATGGATTGAAAGCAGGCGATATTCTTTTGGAGATTGATGGCGAAGACTTGATGGGAAAAGACAATCAACAAGTGAGCAACATGCTTCGAGGCGAAATTGGTACCACCTTCAAACTGAAAGTGGAACGCCCAGGTACAAAGAAACCTATCGAGTTCGAGATTGTACGTCAATCCATCGAACTGCCCATTATACCTTATTATAGTGTACTGACCGATAGCATTGGCTACATCAACTTGAGTACCTTCTCGGGCGATCCATCGAAAGAGTTCAAACGCGCTTTCTTGGATTTGAAGAAACAAGGCATCAACTCGTTGGTAATAGACCTTCGCGGAAATGGCGGTGGCTTATTGGACGAAGCCATCGAAATTGCGAACTTTTTCGTTCCCCGTGGCAAGACATTGGTTACCACCAAAGGCAAGATACAACAAGCCCATTCCACCTACAAAACACTTCGCGAGCCTATCGATTTAGATATTCCCTTAACGATATTAGTAAACAACAGTACCGCATCCGCATCTGAAATCTTGGCCGGCTCGTTGCAAGACTTGGATCGTGCTGTTATCATCGGCAACCGCACCTTTGGCAAGGGATTGGTGCAAACCACTCGTCCATTACCCTATGGAGCAGCCATGAAACTCACCACTTCGAAATATTACATCCCCAGTGGCCGATGCGTGCAAGCCATCGACTACCAACATCGCAATGCCGATGGTAGTGCCGGTCGCGTGCCCGATAGCTTGACCAATGTCTTCTATACCGAAGCCGGACGCGAAGTGCGCGATGGTGGTGGCATCCGTCCCGACATTGAAGTAGAGCCACAAAAAGCAGCCAACATACTCTACTATTTGGTAAACGACAACCAAATTTTCGATTATGCTACCCAATATTGCTTGAAGCACCCCACCATTGCTCCTGCCAATGAGTTTAAGCTAACCGATAAAGATTTCCAAGAGTTTAAGGAGATGGTGAAGCAATCCGACTTTAAGTACGACCAACAAACGGGCAAACTATTGAAGAACCTTCGCGAAATAGCCGAATTCGAAGGCTATTTAGAAGGAGCAACTGCCGAGTTCGAGGCATTGGAGAAGAAACTACAACACGACCTCGAACACGATTTGAATCACTCGAAAAAGGAGATCAAGCAACTCCTTGCATTGGAAATTATCAAGCGCTACTACTACCAAAAAGGTGGCATCATCGAGCAGTTGAAAGATGACCCCGACTTAAAAGCCGCCATCAAGGTGTTGCAATCGCCCGAGGAGTATAAACAATTGCTTACTAAGAAGAAAGCATCATAAATAAATCCTGATACCATGAAAAGAATCATCTGCATAATCCTTATGTTCTGCTTAGGCTATACAAGCCAAGGACAAGAAGTGAATGATTGGGAAAATCCGCAAGTTGTAGGAATTAACAAAGAGCCCTATCATGCCACCCTTACATTACCCTCTCAACGCTATTCGTGTGGCGAATGTGAGTCGTTAGATGGTACTTGGAAATTCCGTTGGTACCCACGCCCAGAAAAAAGAATCACAACGTTCTATGAACAAGGATTCGATGTATCCGATTGGGACGATATTGTTGTCCCCGGAGAGTGGCAAATGCAAGGCTATGGCATACCTATTTACTCCAATTGGACATTGCCCTTCAAGAAAGACCAACCTTATGTAATGGGCGAACCACCAGCAGACTATTACACATACGTCAACCGAAATCCTGTGGGCCAATATGTTACTTCATTCAACGTTGAAGCTCCCACGAAAGAGAAAACATACTACCTCCATTTTGCAGGAGTAGAATCGGCCATGTATGTATGGGTAAACGGCCATCAAGTTGGCTATAGTGAAAATTCAATGGCACCTGCCGAATTTAACATCACACCCTATGTGCAAGAAGGAGAGAACAAATTGGCCGTAGAGGTCTATTCCTATTCCGACGGTAGTTACCTCGAAGACCAAGATATGTGGCGTCTATCTGGGATATTCCGTTCAGTCGATCTATGGACCAGACCAGACATCCACATTGCCGACTACACCATAACCGCTATTCCAAACGAAGATTATTCGAATGCTCCGGCCAAGATAAATTTCCAAGTAGCCAATCTGTCAAAGAAAAGCAAGAAGAACATCGAACTAAAAGTGGCTATAAATGGAAAGAACAATAAGGGTAAAGCCGTTTCTTATGCCTTTACACAAACTATCAAGAAGGTTGAATCGGGAGAAAATGCTTCTGTAGAAATGGTAATTAACCTTGATAACCCATCGCTTTGGTCCTCGGAAAAACCTAATTTGTACAATGTGGACATCACATTAAGCAACAAAGGAGAGGAATTGGAACACTTCACCAACCACCTTGGCGTCCGTAAGATAGAGAAAAAGGGCGAAATAATCTATTATAACGGTAAACCCATCAAGATTAAAGGTGTAAATAGACACGAGTTTCACCCAAGAACCGGTCGCACCATGGATAGAGCCACCATGGAACTCGACCTCAAGATGATTAAACAAGCAAATATCAATTTGGTCAGAACCTCCCACTATCCCGACGACCCACTATTCTATGAGCTTTGCGATATCTACGGCCTTTATGTGATGGACGAAGCCAATCAAGAGAGCCATGAATATGGGTTAAGAAATCGCGAGTTGGGCGATAATCCCGATTGGACCATTCCACATTTGGACAGAGCCGAATCATTGGTTGCAAGAGACAAGAACTGGCCTTGCGTGCTGATTTGGTCGCTCGGAAACGAAGGTGGCAAAGGCATCAACTCCATTGCCATGGCCGAAAAAGTGCGCGAGATGGACGCTACCCGATTGGTTTTCAGCGATACCGACCGTGAAATATCCGACTTCTACGACGATGGATACATCCATCCAGACAGAGTGGCCCTACTATCAAAGCAGGTTACCGATAAGCCCTTCTTTATGCGAGAGTATGCCTATGCCGGTGGTAATTCGTTAGGCAACTACAAGGATTATGCCGATGTAATAGATGCCGACCCAAGTAACTTTGGTGCCGTCATCTGGGAGTGGTGCGACCACGGAATAGCCAAGAAGAGAGGTAGCAACCTGCAGAAATATGGAGCCAATCCGTTCGCTCTCACGCTTGAGGATGATGAATACTTTGCCTACGGAGGCGACTTTGGTGATGCACCCCATTCGTCAACCACTTGCCTCAATGGTATTGTGCGTGCCGATAGAGTGCCGCATCCCCAATATTTCGAGGTACAGAAAGTCAATCAGTTCCTAAACTTCGAATTGGTTTCATCGAGCAACATCCATGTCATCAACAGCTATCACTTCACCTCTGCCGACGAGTTCGATTACTTCTATGAGTTTGTCGATGATGGCAAGGTGGTATATGCCAGCGAACAGCCCATCAATACGAACGAGATTCTTGAAATTCCTGCATTTGACGATACGGAAGGCGAGGTTTTCCTCAACGTATATGCCCGCCTCCGTCGCTCCACCATTTGGGCCGATGCCGGCTTCACGGTAGCAAAGGAACAATTCCTGTTAGTAGAAAAGCCAGCCGCAAAGTTCGAGGCAGGAACAGGTACTTCATCCGTTCAAGAGTCCGACCAAAACTATCTGATTACTACCGGAAAAGAGACCATCACCATCGAAAAAGCTACCGGCCACTTGATTTCGTGGAAACATGCAGACAACGAGTTGCTGAAAGAACCACTTAAACCCTATTTCTGGAAACCGGCCACAGAGAACCAGAAGCACAACAACTACAACCGCCGACTGGGTCCGTGGCGCAATGCCGGAGAGGAGATGAAGACACTTTCAGCTAAAGTCAGCAAGCAAGATGGCTGCATCCTGTTGTCGTTCGAGAAAGAGATGGAGATAGGAGCCAAATACACCTTGACCTACCAAATAAACAACGAAGGAAAGGTACTTGTAAGGGCAGACTATCAGCCAACGAGTGAAAAGTTGCCACTGATGCCAAAGTTTGGCATGAAGATGCTGATAAATCCAGCGATGGATGCAATCACTTGGTATGGTAAGGGTATTCACGAAAACTATCCGGATAGAAAATCCTCTGAGTTTATTGGCGAGTATTCATTGCCGCTAAATGACTTTGTAGTCAACTACCCTGCCCCTCAAGAGAATGGTAACCGTTGCGATGTAAGATGGATGAGCTTCTCTGATGGTAAGCTCAACCTTCGGGTAAAAGGTCTTCAGCCCCTCTGCTTCAGAGCATGGCCTTGGTTAGAGAGCGATATCGAGAAAGCCGGCCACCCGTTCGAACTCCCAAAGAACGATTTCATCAACGTCAATATCGACTTGAACATTCACGGAGTAGGCTGCAACGATGGTTGGGGTGCACAAACCTTAGAGAAATACACCATCGATGCCAACAAGCCCTACAGCTATGGCTTCATCCTCTCTTGCGAAGAGGAGATGTAACAAACATTTATCAAAATCCCTTCTTTTTCATAAATAGCCTTCACGAAGAAAGATTTTTTTCCTCACGAGAGAAAAAAATTTTCCTCGTGAGGGCTATATATCTCCCCCACGAGGAAAATTCATAAAGCAGACTTTTCCGCTTCAATATCGTCTGTAAGGATTTTATTACATTCTATCGGGCACCTCAATGCCAAGCAAGCCCATGCCGAGGCGAACCACTTTCGCCACATTGGCACTCAACGCAAGGCGGAACACCTTGATGGCTTCGTTCTCTTCGCGCAAGATGCTGAAGTCGTGATAGAATTGGTTGTATTCCTTCACCAAGTCGTAGCAGTAGTTGGCAATACCCGACGGACTATAAGTAGTACCAGCCTCTTTCACTACAGCAGCAAAGTCGGCCAACATCTGAATCAAACCTTCCTCCTTCTCGCTCAAAGTAATGTCTGCTGCAAGCGTTTCGGGAATCACGATGCCTTGTTCGGCAGCCTTGCGCAATACCGATTGGATACGAGCGTAAGTGTATTGGATAAACGGACCGGTGTTGCCGTTGAAGTCGATAGATTCCTTAGGGTTGAAGGTCATGTTCTTGCGTGCATCCACCTTGAGAATGAAGTACTTCAATGCACCCAAACCTACGATACGCGCAATATTATCGGCCTCCTCTTGCGACAAGCCGTCCAACTTGCCCAACTCGTTGCTGGTCTCCTTAGCGGTAGCAATCATTTCGGCCATCAGGTCATCGGCATCTACCACCGTACCTTCACGGCTCTTCATCTTGCCTTCGGGCAATTCCACCATGCCATACGAGAAGTGAACCAATCCCTTGCCCCACTCAAAGCCAAGCTTATCGAGCAAGATAGAAAGCACTTGGAAGTGGTAGTTTTGTTCGTTGCCCACCACATAAATCATCTTGTTGATAGGGAAATCTTGGAAACGAAGTTTGGCGGTACCGATATCTTGCGTCATGTAAACCGATGTACCATCCGAACGGAGCAACAGTTTGTGGTCGAGTCCCTCACCGGTCAAGTCGGCCCATACCGAATTATCCTCTTTGCGGTAGAAGAATCCCTTTTCAAGACCTTCCATCACCTTCTCCTTACCTTCAAGGTACGTATCCGATTCGTAATAAATCTTATCGAATCCCACACCCATCATGCGGTAAGTTTCATCAAAACCGGCATATACCCAGTCGTTCATCTTCTTCCAAAGCGCACGCACTTCAGGGTCGTTGGCTTCCCACTTCACCAACATCTCGCGTGCCTCCTTCATCAACGGGCTTTCTGCTTCGGACTTTGCCTTAGCCTCTTCCTCGTTCATGCCTTCGGCCTGATATTGCGCCATCAGCTCTTTCAGTTCAGCCTTATAGTGCTTGTCGAAAGCCACATAGTAGTCGCCAATGAGGTGGTCGCCCTTCTTGCCGCTCGATTCGGGAGTTTCGCCATTGCCATACTTCAACCAAGCCAACATCGACTTGCAGATGTGGATACCACGGTCGTTCACAATGTTGGTTTTCACCACCTTGTTACCATTGGCCGCAACGATATTGGCCAATGCATGACCCAAGAGATTGTTGCGCACGTGTCCCAAGTGAAGCGGTTTGTTGGTGTTGGGCGATGAGTATTCAATCATCACCAAAGGCGATTGTTCGTTAGCAGTTTGGATACCATACTGTGCATCCTGATGAATGGCATTCAGCAACTCAATCCAAGCATTCGAAGCAATAGTCAAGTTCAAAAAGCCCTTGATAACATTATAAGCCGATACAGCCGATTCGTTGGCCAATAGGTATTCGCCCACCTCTTGAGCAGTCTGTTCAGGTCCCTTCTTCGACATTCTCAAAAATGGGAAGACCACCAATGTCAAGTGTCCCTCAAACTCTTTCTTCGTCTTTTGCAACTGCACTTGCGAAGCAGGCACCTCCTGTCCGTAGAGTGCTTTCAGTCCTTCGATGACCGATTGCGACAACTTCTCTTCAATCTTCATATAATATTAATTATGAATGGTAAAAATTTCTTCATTTAAGTTATTTCACACGGCAAAGATACGAACTATTTCGTATTTATTCGTACATTTGCCGAAACTATTAATTAGAAAGAATAATATGAACCAAATACCACCCATCACCAAGAACCTGCTTATTATCAACATTCTGATGTTCTTGGGAACGATTGTGGCCGATAGCTACGGCATTGATTTAGCTCGCTACTTGGGTTTGCACTTTGTGCTGTCCGACAACTTTAACTTGGCCCAATTCTTCACCTACCTATTTATGCATGGTGGCTTTACCCACTTGTTTTTCAACATGTTTGCCTTGTGGATGTTTGGTCGCATCTTGGAGCAAGTGTGGGGTCCAAAGCGATTCCTCACCTTCTACCTTGTGTGTGGTGTAGGTGCCGGACTTATCCAAGAATTGGTCGTTGGTATCCAATATTTCATCACCACTTCCGGCATGCCGGCCGAAGCTGTCGATGTAGTATTGCGCGAAGGAGCAGCCGCCTTGCAACAAGGAAAGAACTTTGTCAATCCCGATTTGGCCAGCCTGAACTTTATCGTCAATGGCCTCACTGTGGGAGCATCTGGTGCCATTTACGGCATCCTATTGGGCTTTGGCATGCTCTTCCCCAACGAAAAGATGTTTGTCTTCCCCCTCCCCTTCCCCATTCCGGCGAAGTATTTTGTGGCAGGCTATGCCCTTATCGAATTCTTTTCCGGTATGGCCAATAACCCTGGCGACAATGTGGCACACTTTGCCCACTTGGGAGGCATGATTTTTGGCTTTATATTAATAATGTATTGGCGCAACCAAAACAGACGAAGAAGAAATGAATACTATTATCAATGAACTAAAGGATAACTTCCGCCGAGGTTCCATCTGCATCCAGCTCATCTACATCAATGCAGGCGTGTTCATCATCACCACCTTGGTAAGTGTCATTCTGCTATTGTTCAATATCAACATAACCGGCCTATTCCATTGGCTCGAACTGCCGGCATGGCCCCAACGCTTCCTCATTCAGCCTTGGTCCATACTTACCTACATGTTTCTACACAGTGGTGTGTGGCACATTTTGTTCAATATGTTGTGGCTTTATTGGTTTGGCACCCTTTTCTTGCAAACCTATTCGGCCAAACATTTACGTGGGCTATACCTTCTGGGAGGCATCTGTGGCGGATTGCTCTACATGCTTTCGTTCAACCTCTTTCCCTACTTCGAGCCCTACCGATACGCCTCTTTCATGTCGGGAGCTTCGGCATCCGTATTGGCCATTGTAGCTGCTACCGCCTACCGCCAACCCAACTACCCCATCCGTTTGTTGCTATTGGGCACCATTCGCTTGAAGTATTTGGCCTTGATAGTCATTGGCACCGACCTACTCCTCATCACCTCGGCCAACAGCGGCGGACACATTGCCCACTTGGGTGGTGCCTTAGCCGGATTGTGGTTTGCCCATAGCCTAAGCAAAGGAACCGACATCACCTCATGGATCAACCGAACCATTGATTGGATAGTATCTTTATTTAGCTTCAAACCTAAGAAACCCAAGATGAAGGCCACTTATGGAGGAAGCCACCAAACCGATTATGACTATAACGCCCGCAAAAAGGCACAAAACGAAGAGGTGGACCGCATTCTGGACAAACTGAAGAAGTCGGGCTATGAAAACCTGACAAGTGAAGAGAAGAAAACGCTATTCGATGCCAGCCGGAGATAAACCCAATTACCGAAGAAGATGAAATTTCTGATACGAACCCTTGCAATCATTCTGGCAGTCATCAACACCCTTTTTGCTCTGCTGATGCTAGCCACAGCCTATGCCGACCGCATCGACCCTTCCGTGCACCCCATCCTTTCGTGCATCGGGCTCACCTTCCCCATTGTGCTGGTGATAAACATCTGCTGCTACCTGCTCATCCTCATCATGCAGCAATACAAACTGCTCTGGTTCCCCACCCTTGCCTTCATCCTCTGCTTCGGACAGATTCGCGACACACTCCCCATCCACCTCTTTGCCGAAGATGCCCCACTGAACAGCAGCAAACTATTGTCGTACAACGTCATGGCCTTCAATGGATTGGAAAGCGACAAGGGTGGAGAGCGCGTATTGGAATACCTAAAATCGAGCGATGCCCACATCATCTGCTTGCAAGAGTATGCCGTGGGGCTCTCTAAAAACCACATCACACAACGGCAAGTGGATAAAGCCCTAAGCGATTACAAGTACCACCGCATCAACAAGATAGGTAAAGGCAAGAAGGGGCATGCCAGCACCCTTGCCTGCTACTCCAAATACCCCATCCTTTCGGCCAAGCCCCTGAAGTTGGAGAGCCTCTACAATGGAGCAGTGGCCTACGAACTGAAGATAGACAACGATACCGTTTTGCTGATAAACTGCCACTTGGAATCGAACCGATTGACCTCGGCCGACAGACAGCTCTACGAAGAGATCTTGGAAATGCCCGAAGGCGAGAAACTGAAGAGCAATTCGAAAACCCTCTTGCGCAAACTGGCCTTGGCCGCCAACATCCGTGGCGCACAAGCCAAAGCCATAGCCCAAGTTATCCAGGAGAGCAAACACAAGAGGGTAATGGTGTGTGGCGACTTCAACGACACCTCCACCTCCTTCTCCCACCGCACCATTTCGCAAGGCCTACAAGACGCTTTCACCGAAACAGGTACCGGCTTGGGAACCTCCTACCACCAACACCTTTTCTATTTCAAGATAGACCACATTCTTTGTAGCTCCGGCATCCAGCCCTACCAATGCGAGGTGGACAACGACATCAAAGAATCCGACCACTACCCCATCATGTGTCACTTCCGAATATTACAATAAAACAATAAATTACTATGCTTAAAAAAAGTTTAATCATTTTAGCAGCCAGTTGTATGATGTACTCTTGCGCTACACAAACAGAACAAAATCCGTTCTTAACCGAGTTTCAAACACCCTTTGGTGTACCTCCGTTCGACCAAATCAAGTTAGAGCATTACGAACCCGCCTTTATGCAAGGTATTGAGGAACAAAATGCCAACATCCAAGCCATTATCGACAATGCCGATGCACCTACCTTCGACAATGTGATTGTGGCATTAGACAACAGTTCGCCCATCCTCGACCGCTTAGGTGGCGTATTCTTCAACCTCACCGAGGCCGAAACAAACGAGCAACTGACCCAATTGGAGATGAAGTTTGCCCCTATGCTCTCGGAACATAGCGACAACATCTCGTTGAACCAACCTTTGTTCCAAAAGGTGAAGGCCGTTTACGACCAAAAAGAGACATTAGGTCTCACCACCGAACAACTTCGCTTGTTGGAGAACACCTACCAAGGTTTCGTTCGCTCGGGTGCCAACCTCACCGAAGAGAAGCAAGCCCGCTTGCGCGAAGTGAACAAGCAACTCTCTACCCTTGGCATCAGCTTTAGCAACAATGTGCTGAACGAGAACAACACTTTCAAACTCTTTGTAGAGAAGGAAGAAGAGCTCCAAGGCCTTCCCGAATGGTTCAAGAGCAGTGCAGCTGCCGAAGCCGAAGCAGCCGGCCAACCCGGCAAATGGCTCTTCACCCTTCATAGTGCCAGCTTCCTGCCCTTCATGCAATATGCCGCCAATCGCGACTTGCGCGAACAAATGTATAAAGGCTACACTAACAAGGGTAACAACAACGACCAAAACGACAATAAGCAAATCCTGGCCGACATCATCAAACTTCGCCTCGAAAAGGCCAACTTGATGGGTTACGATTGCTACTCAAACTTCGTATTGGAACGCACCATGGCCAAGAATTCGAAAGCCGTTATGGAGTTCCTACACAACCTCTGGAGCTATGCTTTGCCTAAGGCCGAAGCCGAAGCAGCCGACCTCCAAGCCATGATGGACAAGGAGGGTAAAGGCGAAAAATTGGAAGCATGGGATTGGTGGTATTATACCGACCTGCTTCGCAAGGAAAAATACAATTTGGAAGAGGAAGCCATCAAGCCCTACTTCAAGCTCGAAAACGTACGCGAAGGTGCCTTTGCCGTAGCCAACAAACTCTATGGCATCACCCTCACCCCACTGAAGGATATTCCAGTGTATCATCCCGATGTAGAGGTGTTCGAAGTAAAGGATGCCGATGGCAGCCACTTGGGTATCTTCTATGTAGATTACTTCCCCCGTGCCGGTAAGCGAGGTGGTGCTTGGATGAGCAACTATCGCGACCAAGAAGGCACCATCCGCCCATTGGTATGCAACGTTGCCAGCTTCACCAAACCCGTTGGCGACACCCCTTCATTGCTCACCATCGACGAAGTACAAACCCTGTTCCACGAGTTTGGTCACGCCCTCCATGGCCTGCTCACTAAGTGCAACTACAAAGGCATTTCGGGCACCAGTGTAGCACGCGACTTTGTGGAACTCCCCTCACAAATCAACGAACACTGGGCATTGGAACCCGAAGTGCTGAAGATGTATGCTAAGCACTACCAAACCGGTGAAGTCATTCCCGACGAACTGATTCAGAAAATCCTGAACCAAAACACCTTCAACCAAGGCTTCATGACCACCGAACTATTGGCAGCTGCCATCCTCGACATGAACCTGCACAACCTCACCGAGATTGACCAACTGGATGTCATTGCCTTCGAAAAGGAGATGATGGACCAACTGAAGCTGATACCGCAAATAGCTCCTCGCTATCGTGTTACCTACTTCAACCACATCATTGGCGGCTATTCGGCTGGTTATTACAGCTATCTTTGGGCCAATGTATTGGACAACGATGCCTTCGAAGCATTCAAGGAAAACGGCATTTTCGATGCTAAAACCGCTAAACTATTCCGCGAAAATGTGCTCGAAAAAGGGGATAGCGAAGACCCCATGACCCTCTACAAAAACTTCCGTGGAGCCGAGCCACAATTGGAACCGATGTTAAAAAATCGTGGAATGAAGTAACAAATTGTAAAAAAATGCCTATATTTGCGCCTTGTATGCAAAAAAATTAATTAAAAAACGTAATAATAATAAATTAAACTAACATGCAAAACAAAGGATTTGTAAAGATTTTTGCAGCACTCCTCACCTTGGTGTGTTTGTTCTATCTTTCGTTCTCTTTTGTAACTCGCCACTACACAAACAAGGCAAAAGAGCTTGCAAAAGGAGATGCTAAAGTAGAGCAAAACTACTTGGATTCATTGGCCAATGAAAAGGTGTACTTCGGCAACTGGACGCTGAAGGATTGCCGCGAAATGGAAATCGGTTTGGGTTTGGACTTGAAGGGTGGTATGAACGTCATCCTCGAAGTTTCTGTACCCGATGTCATCAAGCTTTTGGCTGACAACAAAACAGACGAAACATTCAATCAAGCATTGAGCAATGCAGCTAAGCAAGCTGTAAGCAGTCAGGACGACGTTATCACCCTGTTCGTTAACGAGTATCACAAGTTGGCTCCCGAAAGCTGTTTGGCCGAGCTGTTTGCTACTCAACAACTCAAGGACAAGGTGAACCAAAAGTCAACCGATGCCGAAGTTGAAAAGGTGTTGCGCGAAGAAGTGAAAGCTGCTATCGACAACTCGTTCAACGTACTTCGCACCCGTATCGACCACTTTGGTGTGGTTCAACCCAACATCCAAAGCTTGGAAGACAAGATGGGTCGTATCATGGTGGAACTTCCTGGTGTAAAAGAGCCCGAACGTGTAAGAAAATTACTACAAGGTTCTGCCAACTTGGAATTCTGGGAAACCTATGATGCTCGCGAGATTGCTCCTTACATGCAAGCTGCCGACAACCAACTTCGCCTGCTTTTGGCCGATGCTGCTACCGAAGAAGTGGCAGAAGAGGCTGCTCCAGCATTGAGCACTGCCGACAGTTTGGCTGCTGCCTTGAAGGGCGAAACCGCTGCTACTGTAGATATGGCTCAAATCAAGAAGGAACACCCCTTGTTGGCTGTACTTCAAGTGAGCAACGCCAGCAGTCCGGTAATTGGTTATGCCAACTATAAGGATACAGCCGAAGTAAACCGCTACTTGGCTATGCCCGAAGTAAAGGAAAACCTTCCTAAGAACCTCCGTTTGTTGTGGAGCGTATCAGCTTCAGAACTCGACCCATTGGCACAAACCTTCGAACTCTACGGTATCAAGATGACCGAACGCAATGGTAAAGCTCCATTGGAAGGCGATGTAATGGTAGATGCTAAGGACGACTTCGACCAATATGGCAAGCCCTGTGTAAACATGTCAATGAATACCGATGGCGCTCGTCGTTGGGCACAACTCACCAAGCAAAACATTGGCAAGTGGATTGCTATCGTATTGGATGGTTATGTATATTCAGCTCCTACCGTACAAAACGAAATCACTGGTGGTAGCTCAATCATTACCGGTAACTTTACCCCCGACCAAACCAAAGACTTGGCCAACGTATTGAACTCTGGTAAGATGCCGGCTCCTGCCCACATCGTACAAGAAGACATCGTAGGTCCTTCATTGGGTCAAGCCTCTATCAACGCAGGTGTTATCTCGTTCATCGTAGCGTTAATCGTATTGATGATCTACATGTGCGCTATGTATGGTCTCATCCCAGGTATGGTTGCCAACAGTGCCTTGATCTTGAACCTCTTCTTCACGTTGGGTATTCTTGCTTCGTTCCAAGCAGCTTTGACCATGTCTGGTATTGCCGGTATCGTATTGGCATTGGGTATGGCCGTGGATGCTAACGTATTGATTTACGAACGCACAAAAGAAGAATTGCGTGCAGGCAAGGGCGTGAAGAAAGCATTGGCCGATGGTTATTCAAATGCCTTCTCGGCTATCTTCGACTCAAACTTGACCTCAATCATCACCGGTATCATCCTGTTCAACTTCGGTACAGGTCCTATCCGTGGTTTCGCCACCACTTTGATTATCGGTATCTTGATTTCATTCTTCACTGCAGTATTCTTGACTCGTTTGGTTTACGAATACTTCATGAACAAAGACAAGTGGCAAAACATCACCTTTACTACCGGTATTTCAAAGAACTTGATGCAAAACGTACACTTCGACTTCATGGGTCGCGCTAAGACATGGTTGACTGTTGCTGCTGTTGCTGTAGTAGTATGTGTTGGTTTCTTGGCAACTCGTGGTTTGAGCAAGAGCATCGACTTCACAGGTGGACGTAACTTCAAGGTACAATTCGAAAACCAAGTAGAGCCTGAACAAATTCGTGAACTCATTGCCGACAAGTTTGGCGATGCCAACGTATCAGTCATTGCTGTAGGTACAGACGGTAAGACCGTTCGTATCAGCACCAACTACCGCATCCAGGAAGAAGGCAACAACGTAGATAGCGAAATCGAAGCATACCTCTACGAAGCTTTGAAGCCAGTTTTGACACAAGACATCTCATTGGAAACCTTCATCGACCGCGACAACTACACCGGTGGTAGTATCATCAGTTCGCAAAAGGTAGGTCCAAGCATTGCCGAAGACATCACTACTTCAGCTATCTGGTCGGTAGTATTGGCATTGTTGGCAATCGGTTTGTACATCTTGATTCGTTTCCGCAACATTGCCTACTCTATCGGTTCAATCGTAGCATTGGCATTCGATACCTTGATTATCTTGGGTATGTACTCAATCTTCTGGGGCATCCTTCCATTCTCATTGGAAATCGACCAAACCTTCATTGGTGCCGTGTTGACCGCTATCGGTTACTCAATCAACGATAAGGTGGTAATCTTCGACCGTGTACGCGAGTTCTTCGGTCTCTATCCTAAGCGCGACAAGATGCAGTTGTTCAACGACTCGTTGAACTCTACATTGGCTCGTACCATCAACACTTCAGTATCTACATTGATCGTGTTGCTTTGCATCTTCATCCTTGGTGGAGATTCAATCCGCAGCTTCGCCTTCGCTATGATCTTGGGTGTTGTATTCGGTACCTTGTCGTCACTCTTCATCGCTTCTCCTATTGCTTACAGCATCATGAAGCGCACTAAAGAGAACGCATAAAAATTAAAAGAATAAACAAAAATGCCGGTAAGCAACTGCTTATCGGCATTTTTTATTACATTTGCATCGTGATAAATAACACGACGTTCAATTTATAACAAAACAATATGAAGATTGCTATTGTTGGTACAGGCTATGTTGGATTGGTTACCGGAACCTGTTTCGCCGAAATGGGTGTAGATGTAACTTGCGTAGATGTACAAAAAGAGAAAATCGAGAACTTAAAGAAAGGTATCATTCCCATCTACGAACCGGGATTGGAGAACATGGTGCATCGCAACCACGAAGCCGGTCGCTTGAACTTTACCACAGACCTCACCGAAGTGTTGGACGATGTAGAGATTGTCTTCAGTGCTGTAGGTACCCCACCCGACGAAGATGGTAGTGCCGATTTAAAATATGTAATTGAAGTAGCTCGTACCATTGGCCGCCACATGAACAAGTACGTGTTGGTAGTCACCAAGAGTACCGTACCCGTAGGAACCGCCCAAAAGGTGAAGGCCGCCATCCAAGAAGAGTTGGACAAGCGAGGAGTAGAGATTCCGTTCGATGTAGCCAGCAACCCCGAATTCTTAAAGGAAGGTGCAGCCATCAAGGACTTCATGAGCCCCGACCGTGTAGTAGTGGGTGTAGAGAGCGAAAAGGCCCAAAAGCTAATGACCAAGCTCTATCGTCCCTTCTTGCTGAATAACTTCCGTGTCATCTTCACCGATGTTCCCAGTGCCGAAATGATTAAGTATGCCGCCAACTCCATGTTGGCCACCCGCATCAGCTTCATGAACGACATTGCCAACCTCTGCGAACTTGTGGGTGCCGATGTCAACATGGTACGCAAGGGCATTGGTAGCGATAGCCGCATCGGTAGCAAATTCCTCTATCCTGGTTGTGGATACGGAGGTAGCTGCTTCCCCAAGGATGTGAAAGCCCTTATCAAGACAGCCGAGAAAAATGGCTACACCATGCGCGTGTTGCGTGCGGTAGAAGAGGTAAACGAAGCCCAAAAGAGCATCCTCTTCGAAAAGATTATGAAGCGTTTCGATGGCAACTTGCAAGGCAAGAGAGTAGCTATCTGGGGATTGGCCTTCAAACCCGATACCGACGATATGCGCGAAGCCCCATCCTTGGTACTCATCGAGAAACTCTTGGCAGCCGGTGCCACAGTAAGCGTGTACGACCCCATCGCTATGGAAGAGTGCAAACGCAGAATTGGCGATGTAGTGACCTATGCTAAGGACATCTACGATGCCGCCTTCGATGCCGATGCCTTGATGGTGGTTACCGAATGGAAAGAGTTCCGCCTCCCCAGCTGGGCAGTGCTGAAGCGCACCATGAAGCAACCTATCCTCATCGATGGCCGTAACATCTACGATCGCCACGAACTCGATGAACAAGGCTTCTTGTATAGCTGCATTGGCATTAATTAAAAATTAAAAGTTAAAAGTTAAAATAAATGCCGGTAGGTTTCCCTATCGGCATTTTTATATCAGTAGGGACCTATGGTATGTCTGCATAAACCACCACATCGTAGAGACGTCTCACCGAGGCGTCTCCGCAAACCGCCACACTTGAGACGCCATACTATGACGTCTCTACTAGCACTAGTAGCTAGTCACTAAATCCCCTTATAGCTTCGCTTCACCTCCTCATAGCTCTCCAAGTTACCGATATCATATCGTTTACCCGGCATTTCCCAAGCATACACAGCAATCTGCTTGCACAACCAAGCAATGAAGCTACCAGGAGCATCCACACCACAACCATTTTCAATACCCTTCGCAATCAGTTTGCTATCCTCGCGTGTGTAGCAATAGAAGGCAGGAATACACCAAGTGCTCTTTGGTTCGGCAGGTTTCTCCTCCATCGAGAGGATACGTCTGTCGGCATCCAGTTCTGCCACCCCACTCTTACGAAGCTTGGCAGCATCGCCTTCATAATAACTCATCACGCAAGTAGCTTGCTTATCGTGCGCATAACGAATAAATTCCGCCATACTAAAGTCGAGCAAGTTATCACCCGCCATCACCAACAAGTCATCGTCCAGTTGCAGTTGGTCAATGGCAAACTGAATATCGCGTACCGCACCCAAGCGATTTTCGTTATTCGTAGTACCATCATCCACCACACGAATGGTTACCACCGTATGCTTGGCCGCCCACTCCTCGAAGATATGAGCAAACTTATGGTTACTAATCACGATATACTCATCAATCAAGCCGGTAGTGGCCATATCATCAATCAGCCAATCAAGGATGGTTTTGTCACCCACCTCAAGCAGAGGCTTTGGAAAATTCTCAGTCAATGGATAGAGTCGGGTAGCATACCCGGCTGCAAGAATCAAACATTTCATAATATCACTCCGTCTGCACTTTCACAAATAAACATTTCATATTTTCCGGTCATCTCCGGATAAGCCGCCAGGTACTTTTGCGTCACCTCACGTCTGATCAGCTCCTCGTAGGCAGGGTCAATCAACGCCATGCAGCAACCCTTAAAGCCTGCGCCACTGAAACGGCCACCATAGATACCATCGGTCTCGGTCATAATCTCGTACAGACGAATCTGTTCGGGCGCACCCGATTCCCAGTTATGGATACTGCTCCATCCCGACTCGAACGACAGCTTGCCATACGCTTCGATGTCGCCTCTTCGCCAAGCCTCGGCACCCTTCTCCACACGTTCGAATTCAGTGTACCAATGTTCGCAACGACGAGCCCAAGTAGCTGGCAAGCGATCCTTATACTGCTCGTACACCTCACGCGGCACATAGCGAGCCATTGCCTCATTAAACTTACCATACTCCATGCCTGCAAATGCCTGAAGCGCATACACGCCCGAACGAAGTTCATCCACACGCATATTGAATTTAGAGCCCAGCAAGCTATGCTCCAAGCCCGAGAAGAAAATTGCAATCTTATACGGTTTCATAGCCGGATGTTGTGGAATCAACTCATACTGGCCATCCTTAGTATCCAAATAGAGCAAGTGATCCTTCTTGCTCAGAGCCTCACAGCTTTGATCCAACTTACCCACATTCACGCCCACATAGTTTTTCTCCGCATCGTAGGCCGTATCAATCAACTCTTGTGCCGACAAAGAGATGCCATTCACCTTGCACAAAGCCGACAAGAAAGCAATAATCACCGCTGCACTCGACGACAATCCGCCAATGGGCAACGACCCCTCAATCACACCACACAAGCCCACGTGCAGTTTATATTTTCTTGCCAACGACAGCGAAGCACCACGCAAGTAGTCCGCCCAGTCGTCACACTTCACTGCAGGCACACTGTCAATATGCCATTGTGCACGTTTAGGAAACTGCAACGAAGCCATCTCCACCACCCCATTCTGCTTGGGTGAATAAGCAATATGAATACCCTTGTTTATCGCCAATCCGGTAATCTTACCCAAGTTATGGTCCGAATGTGCACCAATGGGGCATATTCTATAGGGGCAGAAGGCAATCTCCTTCGCCTCACGCCCATAAATCTGATTAAATTTCTCTTCGCAAAGCATTGTAATATTCTTATTTATAATACTCCTTATACCACTGCGCAAACTTCCTCAGCCCCTCACGCAACGAAGTAGAAGGCTTAAACCCAAAATCACGCTCCAAGGCCGACGTATCCGCATACGTCACCGGCACATCCCCCGGCTGCATCGGCACCAACTCCTTATGCGCCTCGAAATCATAATCCGCAGGCAGCACACCGGCAGCCAACAACTCCTCTTGCAGAATCGTCACAAAATCGAGCAAATTCTCCGGTTGGTTATTACCAATGTTATAAACAGCATAAGGCGGAATAGGCAAACCATCCTCGCCAAGTTGCTTGGCAGGAGCCTTTTGCATCACACGAATCACGCCCTCCACAATATCATCCACATAAGTAAAGTCGCGCTTACAGTTACCAAAGTTAAAGATTTGAATCTTATCCCCCTTCACCAACTTATTGGTAAAGCCGAAGTACGCCATATCCGGGCGACCTGCCGGACCATACACCGTAAAGAAACGAAGTCCGGTCGAAGGAATGTTATACAACTTACTATACGCATGCGCCATCAGCTCATTGCTCTTCTTGGTAGCCGCATAGAGCGACACCGGGTTATCCACCTTATCATCCGTAGAGTAAGGAATCTTCTTGTTCGATCCATATACCGACGACGACGAAGCATACACCAAATGCTCCACGCCACCCTCGTATTGGCCATACGAGTTGCGACAAGCCTCCAAGATATTATAGAAACCAATCAAGTTCGCCTCAATATACGCTCCCGGATTGGTAATACTATAACGCACACCCGCTTGTGCTGCCAAGTTCACCACCACTTGTGGTTTAAACGCTGCAAACAACGAATCAATCAAAGCCTTATCCGCAATATTTCCACGTACAAACTGGAAATCAGGATAAGCCTCCAACTCCTTCAATCGTTCCTCCTTCAGGCGCACATCGTAATAATCATTCATATTATCAATGCCCATCACCTCCGGATGCTCATAACACTTATACACAGCCTTCACCAGATTACTTCCAATGAATCCCGCTGCCCCCGTAATCAATATTCGCATATATATTCTTAATTTTTAACTTTTACTATTCCTTGATTGTTAAAAATCCAAAGAGGTTTTGAACGACCGAAGGAAGTTAACTCTTAACTCAGAACTCAGAACTACTTCAAATGAACTTTGAAGTAAACTCCCACCGAAGGATACCTACACTCCCGCAATTCCGCTACCACATTAACGTAATCCTTCCAGCAAGCATACTTGGCACCAACGTTTACAAATTTTGAGTCATACTCCGCCATCAAGTTTAGCTTATTCACCGCCTTATTCAGTGTCGATGTCTCTGGCAAAGCAAACGTATAATCCACACCAAGAGCAAGGCCATTAAAAGCATGTCCAATACGCTTACTATACACATAAGCCGCATGTACTCCCCACTTACCATACCAATCAATATGCTTGGTAGCCGCTATATAATAACGCTGAAAGTAAGTATTACCACGTATACCTGCACCTTCTACAGCACCTATATCACCGCCATAAGCCGAACCATGGAGTACATCATTCCCACCTACAACAACCTGTGGTGTCCACTCTTTCCACCAACCCTCTTTCCATAAACGAAGGCGTCCGCTAAAATTACGATCTTGATTGGTAAAACCTGAATAACCATGTTTATCCAAACCTAACGATTTAGCTGTAAAAAGATTACATGTATAACCTACCTCCAACCAAGGAAAGAAGGTAATATTTATATAATAGTTATAGGTATTAAAATTAAAACGAGCTGGTGTTGCATGTTCATTCAAGAAACTACCCCCAAACATAAAGGTCTTATCCCGTTGCATATCCGCCGTAGGCATATGCAGCAAGCCCGTAGTACCATACGTAAACTGCGCCTTAGCAGGAGCCACCAATAACAGCAGCAAGCAAGCCATCCCTACAATTCTCTTTAGCAAGTTATTTTCCATATAACGAATAAATCTGTACAATGCGCAAAATTACTGATTTAAATTGACATAGTAGGTATAGATATACAAAAAAATGCTGATAGGCACCTTTCGTACCCATCAGCATTTCCCAAAATAGTAGAGACGTCTCACAGAGGCGTCTTCGTTTTCATCCGCATGACAATAGTCTGCAAACGATCTAGTCACTAGTATAGTAGCTAATAGCTAATCTCTAGTAGTCAACAACACGCCGCAGCCCCAATCGCACCAGCAATCGCCGAAGCCACCGCAATAATAATCTTCAAAATCAATTCAAACGTATTTTTCTTCTTTTTCTGTTCTTCCATGATAGTTCGGTTTTTAGACAAAAGAACAAAAGAAACAAATTTAGAATCTGTCCTTCTGTTCTTCTGTCAAAGATTAAATATTAATTGAATACATCCACGCTAACACGCCGCATGGCAATTCATAAATCATAAATCATAAATCATAATTAATCTTTATCCCAACGGATCGAGTTCATCATCATCGCCCCCACCGGTAGTAGGACCCGAAGGATTAGTCGGTTCATCATCATCCCCCGAAGGTACATTCGAGCCGGTCGCCCCAAGATCCACAATAGAGTTGCCACTCTTGATAGCCTTCAACACAGCAGCCTGAGCAGCACGACTCGCCACAAGGTTAAATTCCGCATCGGGCAGCAAGTTCTTAAACTCCTGACCGCAGTCCCACACCACATTCACGGCCGAGATGTTCGCAGAAGAGAACTTATCCGCTGTTTCGGCACCCTTCGACGAGAGGCTCACCGAGAAATCGCCCAAGTCGCCCAAGCGAATCTTGCGGCCATCCAGCAACATCTCACGCATACAATCCACCGCCAAGTAGAGAATGGCACTGATGTCCGCACGCGAATAGACACAGCCGTGGGTAGCGATGTGGCGGGCAAACTTCTCGATGGTCATCACATCCGAATACTGAGCCACCGCAAACGCATGTTGCACCTCGCTCTTCACCAACGCCTCATCCGCGCTACTGGGTGTTTCACCTTTAGCCAAAGCCTCCTTAATGCGACCCTTAGCTGCATTAATTTCAAAAAGATTTGCGTTCACCGGACGCATTGTAATTGAATAATTAATCATAGCAGTAAAACGATTTAATACACTGCTGTTGATTCCTGCAGTCATCAGTGATGGCATACATTGTTCATCAGTGAAGATAGACATAGGTCATCAGTGAGGGCTGTCAAATATCAACACTGCAAAGATACTACCATACCTCCCTCATTCACCACTTTTCCCCAGATTCGTACATAAGTTTCCCCAGATTTAGCACAACCTTTAGGAGAGGCGTAACCGTTACCTGTAACCAACATCGAAATTCCTTATGCATGCGCGAGCGTACATGCGTACATATTATATATTTAATTATTTTAAATTATTTACAGATAGTATATTATTACTATATAATATAAACAACAATTTAGCGACGTAACCAAGTTACGGTTACGCGGTTACCATATCTTCATGCCCTAAAAATTAGGACAATGAAGCAAGTAAACAAAATGGTCCAAGTCGAGGACTTTAACATCGACAATCTCAAAAAAGCATTTTTGGAAGGACGCCTTTACATCCAGTCATCAACCCCGGAAAAGTCACGCGAAGCAGGCATTCAAGCCATTCTCCGTTATGTATCGCGTATAGATGCATGTGCATCGGATGCATACCGGTCCTCTATCCATACACTTTGGGAAAAAATTCTTCGTTCACCAGAATTGGGCGACTTGTTCTTTCTGAATCGTTACAGCAATAGTCGCGGAGAGCCCAATTGGTATCGCGTGAATGTCGTAATGGCAGTATTATTAGAGAATAATATCTACAAACGAGACGCCTACACTGCTGTGCAGCTACACCTAATGATGGAGCAATCGGAAAAGCGTAATAGTCACTACACAGGCATGAACCGTTACCTACTCGGAAGAGATCAAATCAAGCTACTCCTACAGTATACCGAGTGCCTCCGTTTACCCTAAATGCTCTCCGTTCCTTTGCCACAGAAATTCAAATCTGTGTATCAACAAAAAAACAGTATGAAAAAGAACATGAACCTCTGCATCGACCTTAAAACCATTATGCAAGAAGATGGTCAACTAAATCCCGGACAGTGCTATCGTGGAGTACTATCACGAATCAGTGAAGACCAGTACCTCTTCGAGGAAGCTGTAACTAATGGTCAGCACCATCACCGTAATCCCAAACTTTTCGATGGTAAGTATGTCAGCCTTGTACACATGCAAAACGGCAAGTACCAAGTCCACATGCGCACCATCGATCCATCTATCAACCTCGATCGCAAAGAATTAGCCTTTCAAGTCTATCACGAACTACTCGAAGCCTTCACCATCATCGATTAAAAAAATAACTTTTAATTTTTAACTATTAATTTTTAATTTCAATGATTAAACCTACAACGACACTTTCAGCATCAAACCTCCCCCCATCACTCCGAGTATTCTGGGATACAGCTCCCGAACAATTTCGCATAGCAGCTATATTGACGGCCCTCGACTGCTATTGCGCCTTGGGCACCAGGATAAGAGCCAAATATGTGTACGACCTTGAGCCACATGCTTTGCTCATCCAGCTATTGGTATTGGGCGAACCAGGTTCGGGTAAATCCTTCACACGACCCATAGTAAAGCAACTGCTTAGACCCTTAAAGCTCAAAGACATTGAGCAGAAACGAATCGAACAGGCTTATAACGACCTAAAGAAGACTGCAGCCAAGAATAAACAGTTACCCGAAGAACCTATCACCTGCACCCGCAACCTGCAGACCATCACGCGAGCCAAACTGGTAAAACGTGCCGATATGTTCATTCGTAAATATGGCGAGCCACTATCCTTTTTCTTCTTTAACGAAGAGTTGGCCACCATGACCGAATCCAACAAACGTGCCTTTGCCGACCTTAACACCATGGATCGTTTGGCCTACGACCTTGGTGCCGAATACGGTAGCGATACCCTCTCCGATGCCAGCTACAATGCCGATGTGGACATCATCTACTGTAGTCTGTTTTGCGGCACCGAGAATGCCCTCAACGAATACATCAACAAGCGTGCCATCGAGGGTGGCAACTGCACCCGCAAAATTCTGACACGCATAGACGAAGACCTGCTTGGCGAAGATGCACCGGTATTTCGAAGGCAAACCGAGCAAGAGCGTAACCTAATTACCCAAACCATTGCCCGTTTAATGGACGAAACCTATACAGACGATGACCGCCTACAACCCATTCTCAACATTGATATGGAATGGATAGAAAACAGTGTGCGCAAATGGTGTGCCGAACAACGGACCATCATCCTCAAGACCGGTTCGCGTGCCCACAACTGCTTCTACAAACGTGCCAGTGTATCAGCTTGGCGACTCACCTGTATGCTCTATCATTTGTGGTGCATAGATGATATCCCTAATCCATCAACCCTAAGCCCAATAAAAAAGCATTGCATCAAATTCTACCACTTCATGGCACAATATATCCTTGATGGATTACTTACCCAATGGGGCCGTCAATACGACGAGATGCACAAGCACGATGACGATGTAAACAAAGGGGTTGTCACACCACTTTACGACCAAATACCCACGCAATTTTCACGCGACCAGCTTCAAGAGCTATGTGCCAAATTAGGCCTCTCGCCTGCTCGCATTTTCCTCCATAAGTGGAAAAAAGCCAAGCTAATTCATCAACCGGACTTACATCAAGAAATATATATTAAAAACTACATTAAAAATTGAACAACATGAATCCCTATACCCTACACTCCAAACCCTATACTAACGAAGCTATTCAAAAACTCCGCGACCTCCCCATCGAGGGAGTAGCCGAACGGTTAGGACTAAAGGTCACCCATCACAAAACATTATGCCCGTTCCACAACGACAACCACCCCAGCCTATCTATCCATGTAAGGAGAAACAGTTACAAATGTTTCGTATGTGGTGCCCACGGAGGTGTAATAGACCTTGCCATGCATGTATTGGGCAAAAACTTCATAGAAACGTGCGATTGGCTGGCAGAAGAACATGGTGCAGGGAGGAGGGAGTATGGTGTAGGGCACCACCCAAATGGCAATCCTAATCCCTCAACCCTAAACCCTACCCCCTTCGAATCCACACGATTTGAAAAGTATTTCCAACAGCCTTACCTAAATCCAGCTGCCCGCCTCTTCCTCTTTACCGAACGCAAGTTCCACCCTGGAGTAATCCGTTGGTGTCGCCTCAACTCCTTCACCGACCGTCACGGAACGCCATGGCTACAAATCCCCTACTTCGATATAGATGGACAATTGATAGGTGTACAAAACAGGCTATTAAGGAGGAGGGAGGAGAGTGTAGGGAGTAGGGCCCTAAACCCTCCACCATCCCCCATAAGCCCTAATCCCTCCGCCCTAATCCCCCCACCACCCAGATTCCTCTTCCCGCAAGGAAGCAGAATCTCCATTTACAACCTCCCGATACTGAAACTACTTAAACCCGGAGAAGAACTCTGGATAGCCGAAGGTTGTTCCGACTGTTGGGCACTCCTAAGCAGTGGTCGCAAAGCCATCGCCATCCCCAGCGCCACCCTACTCAAAGAAGAAGACCTCAAACCCCTCATCACTAATCACTCAGAACTCAGCACTCTGAACTCACAACTCATAAACCTCCACATGTCGCCCGATGCCGACATCCCTGGCGAAAAACTCTACCTCCAACTCAAACAACTTTTCCCACAGTTGGTACGCCACCCACTACCAGAAGGCATAAAAGATTATAGTGAATATTACGTAAAACTCATAACTCATAACTCACAACTCAGAACTCATGATCATCATCATTAATCGTACCTACAAAAACAAGTTCTACACCGAAGGACTAATAAAAGTCAATGGCAAACAAATAACCCATACCATAGAAGATACCCTCACGATGCTACCACCTGGCAAATATCAAATCCGCCTATGCAGGTATAAATCAAAAAGGCGCATCATCCGAATATCCAATACAAGCTGGAGTATCGGAATAGGATTATCTTGGATTGGTTCACATAAGCAACACATCATTGCCATAGGCCACCCCCTCATCCCAGGAGTAGTTTATAAAGCCACTCGCACCTACGTACGCCTATTCGAGCGCATCGAAAAATGTCAAGCACGAGAGGAACAAATCACCCTTGTTATCAACGACTCAAAGTGCCAACCATGCACCTCCAGCTCACACTGGACAAAAGCGTAACCGTAACCCGTAACTCCCATCAATTCTCAATTTCTTATGATTCTCAGCACCCATTTCACTTTGGAAGAATTCCAACGTTCTTCAGTAGCAGCCGCTCACGGCATAGACAACACCATCCCCGTGCAGTACATCCCCACCTTGCAACAACTCTGTCGCACCATCCTCGAACCCCTCCGAAAATTCGCTGGACAGCCCATCATCATCAGTTCCGGTTATCGTTCCCCAACCCTCAACATCAAGGTAGGAGGAGTCTATGCCAGCCAGCACACCTTAGGCGAAGCAGCCGACATCTACCTTCCCAAAACCGAGTACACCTCTTGGGTGGACGGACAACGCCACACCGACATGGAGATTGCCCACCATTGGTTCACCTTCCTCAAGGACCACACCGACTTCGACCAACTAATCCTTGAAACAAAGAATGGCCTCGACTACTGGATCCACGTCTCCTGTCGCAAAAACAAGAAAAAGAACCGCCACCAAGTACTGCACCTCAACACATAGTCATGCAAAAACAAAAAATGCCGATGAGTATATCCGTACCCATCGGCATTCCGTTATTACACTACCTCCAAGACATACCAATATCCCAATGTATTCATTATAAGTCGGCATCTTTTCCCCTATTGGCTGCCATTAGAGCCATTACAGAAGCATAATCGTCCTCGGAGAAAGCACCAAGTTTGAATCCCTTGTCAGATATAGTATTTTCAGTTGTTTTATCCACTATTATGGATGCAACCGTCAAGGAATCGGCATCATAGAAGTAATACAAATATTCGTTATACGATATTTTTCTCTGCCAAATTCCTTTCAGCTTACCATCAAGGGCAACAGGCTCACCAAGACCTTTCTCTGGATGCTGCAAAGCATCCTTGAGAATTGCCTTTATCTTTTCTGCTTTAATGGAATCTGACTCCTTAATTAACTGAAAAGATTTAAGTGCTTGAGGTGCAAACTCTAACTTCATCATTATAACGAATCAATATCAACCACAATACGTTCTCCTCTGCTGAGTTGTTCAATTCCAAGCTCTATTTCATCGGATACACCAGCTGTCTCCAAGACTTTTTCTGTAGCCTTGATAGAATTATATTCCTCCAATGAGATAAGAACGGCAGCAGTGGTGCCCCTATTTATAAACAATGTACCATTATCATTAATAATGGCATCAATATATGCCTTAGCATTCGCTCTAAAATCTGTGATATTAGTAACAGTCATATTATTATTATTTTTGGCGCAAATATACGTACAGAATCTTGTACATGCAAATTTTCAGAAACAAATTTAGCTTAATTCTCAATTCTCAATTTAAATGTTACCCTGTTACCCGTTACCACCCCCTCTCCGCAACATGCAAAAACAAGAATGCCGATAAGTACATCCGTACCCATCGGCATTCCCCTTATTCTCAATTTTTAACTTTTAATTTTTAATTCTCAATTCTATACCCCCCATCCTTCGCCTCAAAAATCACCGAAGGCTCAATCACATGAATCGTATGCCAGGCCCCAGCCGGAATCTGAGCACCATAAAGCCCTTCAGCAGGACAAATCAAATGGCGAGATACCTCCTTAAACGACACCTTCCGCACCACCTCTTCAGTCCGTGAAGTCTCCTCACGCGAATACTCCACCACCTCCTCATAGATGATCTCCTCCAACCTGCCCTTTAGGCAAACCACCGTCTCTGTCGTATCCTCATGCCGATGAATCGGCACCACCGTACCCGGCAGCAACACATTCAACATCCGTTGCGACGTATCCTCCGCACTCGTCCGCAAATCATAATTCATCCGCTTTCGTTCCGACACCTTCGCCTGCTCAAACAGCGAATCCAAAAGTATATTGTCTATCAGCATAACGCCAACTTTTAATTTTTAATTATTAATTTAATTATACCGCATGGCGAATACACCCACGCAAACACGCCGCATGGCTAAGGGCCTTGGCGTAGGTGCGTTGTTGAGGGCTTTGCTAGGAGTAGGTAAGGAGCGTATGTTTGAGTGAAACGAGTTTTTAGCTCCGGCTACTAATAGCTTTGCCCGAATAGCACCGAAGACTCCAGCCCTTGATCTTTTTCTTTGTCACTTTATTTTTGGATCAAGCCAAAAAGGAAAGTGAATCCATTTTTAATTTTTAATTTTCAATTGGCGTAAGTATTCCTCATGCAAATAATAATACTTCCTCTTAAACAACACATACGCTACAGCAAGAAGCAAAAGCGCCCCCAAGAGATACATCCAATGCGCAAAAATTGTATCAGGGCAAAGATAAATAAACCCAAGCGACACAACAAACTGCAAAGCCATATAGAATAGCGACACCTTCACATGCCCAATCTTTAGCTCATTCGCCATCAGTTGGTACGCATGCTTTCGATGCGCCTCCCCAAGATTCTCATGCAACATGATGCGGTGACAGATAGTCAGCACACCATCCACCCCATACACCAAGAGGAAGATCAGGTACGTCACATCCCCCGTCTGCACAATTAACTTCCCGATAGCAAACAGCATGATAAACGCAATACTGATGCTACCCACATCCCCGGCAAAGCACTTCGCCTTACCCTTCGGGCGGAAGTTAAAGAAGCAGAACACCAACACACCCAATATCGCTACAATCAGATACGATTCATCAATAAACCCTTCAGAAGCATTCACCAACAACAGCGGCACCAACACAGCAAGCGCATATCCCGCCGTAATACCATTGATACCATCCATAAAATTGATAACATTCGTTGCCCCCACACACACGATAAGCGCCCCTAAAACGATAAGTGGCCACATCCACCATGCAGTAATTATCAATTCTCCACTATCAATTATCAATTCATAAAACATCATCCCCATCGCAATGAACTGAGCCACTAGCCGTACCGAATCCGGCAACGAGCGCACATCATCCCAGAAACTCACCCCCGCAATCAGCGTCACCCCCAACAAGAACCACGGGTACATAAACCCGAAGAACGCACTCCATATCCATAGAGCCAATAAGAAAATGATACCACCCCCACGAAGCACAATCGTCGAGTGAGATGACCGTTCATTCGGCTTATCAATAATGTTACACTTATCCGCAACACGAAAATAAAAAAGCTCTGCTACAAATAGCAGAGCAAAAATAATTATATATGTCATACGCTAAATCACTACCTCACCAACTTAACTTTTAATTCTCAAAGCTTCAAAGAGTCACTGACCCTTTGAAGACTCTCCTCAAACGACACCAACTGATAATCAAACTCCATTTTGCTCATCTCCGGGTCGTAATAATAAGTAGCAAACATCTTATTAATTGGTTGTAGCATAAAACTACCCAACCACACAAACGGATTCAGTAATTTTGTAATCCACACCTTATGACCGGCAGCCTTAGCAAAGAAACGGATAATCTCCACCGTATCTGCCAATTCACGATTTTGAGGATAGAAAGTACCAGCTAACTCACGTTTAATAGCTTGCAGCACAAATTCAGCTAAGTTATCTATATACAACATCGAACGCTTGTTATGCCAAGCCGGAAAGATGGGCGTCTTTGTAGCCAATTTAGCCAACCGAGGAAAGTTCCCCTTCGCATTTGGCCCATAAATCATGCAAGGGCGAAGAATACAAACTTTGAAATCCTCCGATTCCAACTCATGCAATCCATTCTCGGCTTGTAGTTTCGAATCCCCATAAAAGCCATTCGGGCTAGGTTTCGTTTCGCGTGTCAGCACCTCAGCCTTCAACGACTGGCTTTCATGAAACACTATCTGCGAACTCATAAAGATAAACTGCTTTACCCCTGCGGCCTTGGCATGCTTCGCCACCTCAATCGTCAGGTCACGATTCACCTTATAGTACAGCGGCTCCATCTTTGGATCCGCATTCACATGCGCAATGCCCGCCACATGAAACACCACATCATACTGGCTATAGTCCGCCTTCTTCCAATTATCCCCCATCGTATCCACCGCATCAATCTGATACGACGGCTCTTTTGCCAATATATATCTTCTTACGCTCTCACCCACATAAGATCCAGCGCCAGTAACCAAAATTCTCTTCATATAATGCTATTTCAAACTTCTAACTCACAAAATCACCAACTCACTATAAATCGCCAAATGCCTATCCTTCACCACCTCGATAGAAAAATATTCCTCAGCATACGTACGAGCATTTTTACCCATCTTCACACGAAGCTCCTTGTCAGAAAGTAGCAAGTCAAGTTTCTCAGTCAATGCATCCACATCCTTTGGTTGAATAAGAAAGCCATTGTAGCCATCCACTAACGTCTCCTTACAACCCACCGAATTGCTGGTGATGATAGGACGTCCAATGGCATCCGCCTCAATTAAACTCTTGGGTAGGCCCTCCATATAGTACGATGGAAACGCCATGATGTGACACTGCTTCAGCAAGTCACGCACATCTGTACGATATCCCAACCATTGGATATATTCTCCATCACAAACTGCATCCAACTGCTCCTTAGTGATTGCTCCCGGATGATCATCCAGTCCACCCACCAATAAGAACTCCACCTTACCTTCATATTTCGGACGAAGACGCCCTGCTGCTTCCGTCAAAAGGAATACCCCCTTTTCCACAATCATTCGTGCCGTAAGCATTACCTTTATCTTACCCTCTTCCGGCTCAGGCGTATAGCAGAACTGGTTCAAGTCAACCCCGGATCCTTTGATGAAACGACCTTGCTCATGTTTGATGATACCATGCTTCACATATAGGCCCCAGTCATCATCATTCTGAAAAATGCAAAGTAAGTTGGGACGATTATGCGAAAATCTAAGTACCATCGGCATCACACGTGCCAGCAAGCCCTTGTTATCCTCAGCAAAGAAACCGCCAAGCCCACTGATAGCATTCACCACCCCATGCACACGGCTGAACTTAGCAGCCAACGTGCCCCACAGGATAGTCTTCATACCCACATGATGCACCACATCAGGTTTCTCATGCTTATAGAGCTCACGAAGCCAGTTTAGCGTCTTCAGTTCCTGCACGATGTTCATTCCGCTACGACTCATTGGCAGGTTGATAGTCTTCAGTCCAAGAGCCTCAATATCTTTCAACTTACCCGTATCAGCCGTCACGATGGTCACATCCCATCCAGCCTCTTTGGCAGCCAAAGCAACATCTTTTCTATGGCTCAAAAAAAACCAATCTACGTTTACTACTATGAATAATTTTTTGTTCATTATGTCTTTATCTTTGATTATTCAATTGGAGGCAAAGTCTTTATCACCTTTGCAGGATTACCCACTGCCACCGAATTATCCGGAATATCTTTCACTACTACAGAACCAGCACCTATAGTAACGTTGTTTCCTATCTTAACATCACCAACGATGACCACATTAGCACCAAGCGAGACATTATCGCCAATAGTTGGTCGATTCTCGTTATTCCCATCTATCTTATTACCAAGAGTAGTTGAATGGCGACAAGAGAAATTTTCACCTATGCTTTTCGCAATAATAGAAGAAAAAGGATGGGCGAAATACGCACCTTTACCAACCTTGGCAGTGCCTGAAATTACAAAATACTTATCACTGGGGCTCAACCAACTAATAAATAGACTGATTATAGGGCCAACCCTGTGATAGAACAAGTTTCGATAAAATCGGTCATTATGGATATAATAGAGAAACTTTAACAAATTAGGTAATTCAAGATTTGATTTTCCATTTCGCATCTCTAAATCTGAATTAATAACCTTTCTCAACTTTTTCTTACAAAAATATAATAT
>JAGBWA010000056.1 GCA_017630035.1 Bacteroides sp. | reverse complement strand
CGATCGCCGAACAATTGAGAAATCAACTTCACGTATGGTGTTTCACCGCAACCTGAACATGCACCAGAGAACTCGAACAATGGAGTAGCGAATTGTGAGTTCTTAGGACTTTGCTTGATGTCAACCAAAGCTTGCTTAGTCTTCACGTTCTTCACGCAATATTCCCAGTTAGCAGCTTCATTCAATTGAGTTTCCAATGGCACCATCTTAAGAGCAGGACCACCAGCTTTTGGATTACCAGGACATACATCCACACAGTTACCGCAGCTCAAGCAATCCATTACGCCTACTTGCATACGGAACTTCATGCCCTTCATAGCAGCAGGAGCCTTCATTTCCAACATAGGAGCGTTCAAGCCAGCTGCTTCTGCTTCGTCGAGAACGAATGGACGGATACAAGCGTGAGGACAAACGAATGCACATTTGTTACATTGGATACAGTTTTCGGCTGTCCAAACAGGTACGAATGCACCTACACCGCGCTTTTCGTAAGCAGCAGTACCTTGTGGCCATGTACCATCTTCGTAACCCTTGAATGAAGAAACTGGCAACAAGTCGCCGTTTTGAGCGTTGATAGGACGAACTACTTCGTTGATGAATGCTGGGTCGTTGTTTTCAGCTTGTGCATCAGCAGCAAGATTTGACCAAGCTGGGTCGATAGCCAATTGCTTGTATTCGCCACCGCGGTCAACAGCTGCATAGTTCTTGTTCACGATATCTTCACCCTTCTTGCCGTATGACTTCACGATGAACTTCTTCATTTGTTCGATAGCCAAGTCAACAGGAATTACTTCTGTAATGCGGAAGAATGCTGATTGAAGGATAGTGTTGGTGCGGTTGCCCAAACCAATTTCTTGTGCAATCTTAGTTGCGTTGATATAGTAAACAGAGATGTTGTTGTCTGCGAAATACTTCTTCACGTTGTTTGGCAAGTTTGCGGCCAATTCTTCGCCTTCCCAAATAGTGTTGAGCAAGAATGTACCGTTCTTTTGCAAACCACGAGTTACGTCGTACATCTTCAAGTAAGCTTGTACGTGGCAAGCTACGAAGTTAGGTGTATTTACCAAGTAAGTAGAGCGGATGTCTGAATCACCGAAACGAAGGTGAGAGCAAGTGAAACCACCCGATTTCTTAGAGTCGTATGAGAAGTATGCTTGACAGTGCTTATCGGTATTGTCTCCGATAATTTTTACTGAGTTCTTGTTAGCACCTACAGTACCATCGGCACCCAAACCATAGAATTTAGCTTGGTACATGCCTTCGCCACCCATTGCAATTTCTTCTTTTTGTGGGAGAGAAGTGAATGTGATGTCGTCTACAATACCGATAGTGAAACCATTCTTAGGTTCGGCCATTGCCAAGTTTTCGTAAACAGCTAAGATTTGAGCAGGAGTAGTATCGTTAGAACCCAAACCATAGCGACCACCTACGATAACAGGCGCATTTTCCTTGCCATAGAAGCAGTCTTTAACATCGAGATACAAAGGTTCGCCATTAGCACCAGGTTCTTTTGTTCTATCCAATACGGCAATGCGCTTAGCTGTCTTAGGTACAGCAGCCAAGAAGTGCTTAGCTGAGAATGGACGATACAAGTGAACGGCTACCAAACCTACCTTTTCGCCTTGAGCGGTCAAGTGGTCGATTACTTCGCGGATAGCTTCTGTTACTGAACCCATAGCGATGATTACGCGGTCGGCATCTTCTGCACCATAGTAATCGAACAAGCCATACTTACGGCCAGTGATTTCAGAAATCTTGTCCATGTATTCTTCTACGATAGCAGGTACTGCTTCATAGTAAGGATTACACGATTCGCGGTGTGCAAAGAATGTATCAGGATTTTCGGCCATACCACGAGCAACAGGCTTTTCAGGAGTCAAAGCGCGGCTACGGAATTCGGCCAAAGCTTGTTGGTCGATAAGTGGAGCAAGGTCTTCGTTTTCCAACATCTCAATCTTTTGGATTTCGTGTGATGTACGGAAACCGTCGAAGAAGTTTACGAAAGGAACGCGGCTCTTGATAGTAGCCAAGTGAGCTACACCAGCCAAATCCATTACTTCTTGTACTGAACCTTCGGCCAACATAGCGAAACCTGTTTGACGGCAAGACATAACGTCTTGGTGGTCGCCGAAGATACACAATGCGTGTGAAGCCAATGTACGAGCAGATACGTGGAATACGCAAGGCAAGAATTCGCCTGCAATTTTGTACATGTTAGGAATCATCAGCAACAAACCTTGTGATGCAGTATAAGTAGAGGTCAAAGCACCTGCTTGGAGTGAACCGTGAACGGCACCAGCGGCACCGCCTTCCGATTGCATTTCTTGTACCATGACTGTTTCGCCGAAGATGTTCTTGCGGCCTTGAGCAGCCCATTCATCTACATATTCTGCCATTGTAGATGATGGAGTGATGGGGTAGATAGCAGCTACTTCAGAGAACATATACGAGATATGTGCTGCTGCTTGGTTACCATCACATGTGATGAATTTTTTTTCTTTAGCCATAATCTGTTTAATTATTAATTATGAATTATATATTTAACTTTTCTCTTTTTTTAGTAAAGGAAACCGAATAGCCATAGTGGAATTTTGTTTCCTCTTCCCAATTCTGATTTATGTTGAACATAGATTGTATCGGGATTGTTCTTGATTTTCATTCCTTCGGTGCATATCTTAAACGGAAGTGTTCCGTCTACGTAGAATGAGGCATGCTTATCGCCTTTGTTCACTTTGTGGTCTTTCCACATGCTGTTTACGAAGAATGTTTCCAATACATCGCGCTCTTCTACTCGCACCGGATAGATGGGGAACATCAAGTTGGGATTGTGCATCATGATGCGTGAAGGTTTCTTAGGAAATTCCTCTCCGATGGGATACACAATATTTATCAGTCGGGCATCGGCCAGGTATTTGATGTAGTTCATTACGGTGGCTCGTGATGTTTGTATCTCGCCGGCCAGCTGACTTACGTTGGGTGCTTTCGAGCCATCTACGGCCAATAGATAGAGTAGTTTCTTAATCTTTGATAGGTATTTTAGCTCTATTTGCTTGATAAGTAAGATGTCCACCTCTACCATCATGTTCATGGTTTTCAGTAGGTTTTCGGAGAAGTTGCGCTTCTCTAAAAAGAATGGATAGAAACCATGGTGCATGTAATCTTGCAGATAGTCTAATGGACGCACTTTGGCTAGTATGCCTTTGGCTAATTGCTCGTGATTCTTCAAAATTTCGTCCAAAGAGTATGAGCGAAACTTCATGCCTGTTTGCAAATTTAAAAATTCGCGGAAGGAGAAACCACGTAGGTTATAGCTCTTTACGATGTCGTTCAGTTGCGGATTTTCATCTTTAAGGCGCATCACGCTCGAGCCGGTAAATACTATCTTTAAGTTGGGAAGTTGGTCGTAACAAGCTCTCAATTCCTCGCTCCAATTGGGTTGCTTAAACACTTGGTCGATGAGCAACACCTTGCCTCCTCGTTGTTGAAATTGCTTGGCAAAATCCAACAAGCTATGGTTGGAGAAGTAGAAATTGTTCATGTTGATGTACAGACACGAGCGGTCGGTACCGAATTTTTCCTTGGCATATTGAAGCAAGAATGTTGTCTTTCCCACACCGCGCATTCCTTTGATACCAATCAGCCTGTCGTTCCAATTTATTTCGTCCATAAGGTCGCGACGAACAGGGGCATTGGTATGCTCTACTAGGTAAGCGTGTGTGCGATAGAATGCTTCCATATGATAGTATTGGTAAAATTCGTTGCAAAGATAAATATAATTTGTGATTTTGCAAAGTAGAGTTTGCAAAATATTCGCGTTTTTTGATTATCTTTAGATAAGATAGGCTGTGCCTCGGAAGAAAAAAATAAAACTTCTTTTTTTCTTCGCTCGGCTTGCACTATCTTTGCGCAACAAACACCTTCCCCGAAAATGAAAGTATATCTATTCAATGCAGATACCGATTTGGCAATGGCGCATGGTGGTGCATACTACATGCCGCCCGCAAGCGTGAAGCAATTCATGGCCGACTTGGCAATGCTTCCTTATTGGTATGCCGAAGAGGGTAGTGCGATTGTTGCTTGCGGTGAAGATAACGCAAACTTTTTGCGACAGATGAACGAGTGCTTTCATCGTGATGTAAAATTAATCTCGCCAAATGAACTTTCTGAAAACCATATGCTTATGCCTTGGGGATGGAATGTTAGTTTGCGCCAACGATTGATGGAAGAGGGTGTGGACGAAACGTTGCTTCCAAGCGATGAACAACTTGCCACTTGGCGCATACTTTCATCGCGCCACAACACGGAAGAGATATTGAATATTTTCGAAGATAAGCATCCATGGATAGGTAGCTCGTGGCGATTGACGAGCATGGACGATTGCCGTAGGGCGCTGAGCGAACTAAGCAGAGGATGTGTGTTGAAATTACCATGGAGTGGTAGCGGAAAAGGTTTGAATTGGTGCCGAGCAGGCATGACACCACACATAGAGGCATGGTGCGCCAAAGCATTGCGTACACAAGGAAGTATTCAAGCTGCTCCTATATATAATAAAGTATTGGATTTTGCAATGGAGTTTGTTCGAGCGGCTTCGGGCGAGTTGACATTGGTAGGCTATTCGCGCTTTGGCACCAACGAAAGCGGTGCTTATCAAGCCAATCATTTAGCTCTGGATGAGGAGATTGAAGCGAAAATAGCTGCTTATTTTCCTCCAAGTACATTGGCAGAAACACAAAGGCGACTTATGCCTATGTTGGATAAACTATTAGACAACCACTATTACGGATACTTAGGCGTGGATATGATGGTGTGTCGTGAGGGAGATACCTATCGCTTGCATCCATGTGTAGAGGTGAATATGCGCATGAATATGGGGGTGGTGGCACACAACTTCTATCGCGATTACGTTGTGCCGGGTGTACACGGCTTGTTCGAGGTGAAACACTTCCATTCACCGAACGAACTCCGTGCATTTGCCGAACAAACTCGGCAGATGCACCCAGTGCGTATGGCGGAAGGACGCATAGCAAGTGGATTCTTGCCGTTGGTACCTATCACAAAAGAGACATGCAACTTGGCGTATGTGTTAATCACTAAATGCTAAACACTTTTCCACAATCTCGTCTATCTCGTCGGTAAGTGTAAGCAATAAGTTTTTGTATTTGCCCTTTTTCAATAGGTGGTCGAGCAATAGATACACGGGCATTTCTTCCGTCCAAAACTCGCGGCCAAGGAAAATCATCGGACTTGAATAGCCAAAGCTGAGGTAATGATTTTGCACAGCTTCTTGGAAGATTTCTTGCAATGTGCCGGCACTACCCGGTGAATAGACAATGCCACCTCCAGCAATTGTAAGCAGGCCATCTTCACGAAGGGCATTTTCGAAATACTTAGCTATGTGTGTAGCAAACGGCGTAGATGGCTCGTGTCCGTATAGCCATGTAGGGATGCCAAGGCTTTTGTAAGTGTCTTGCGGATATTTTGTTATCACTTGGAAGGCGCTATCCAACCACAATGCATCTTTAAAACTTGGCGCTACGGAAAGCATGCGCAATGCATCGTCGAAGGCTTCTTCGTCTCTCCCCGCCATCCAAGCGCCAAGGTGAGTTGCCTCCATAGCACCGGGGCCACCACCGCTCACCATCAAGAAACCAGCTTCGGTAAGGCGCTTGCTGAGCAAAGCCACTTTGCGGAAAATATCGTCCGTGCGAAGCAAACCATGGCCACCCATGATACCTACAACGCGCTTTTCGTTGTATTGAGCAAGGAAGTCGTTCAGCGCATCGCTAATGGCATGGTCGTGCAATGTGCGTGCAAGCGTCTCTTCAATCTTCGTTGTTTTTTTACCATAGCTCAGGTAGTGTTGATACACCTTATTATCAAAGCATTCGTTGTAGCTTTCCGGACACCCTAAACGATAACCCTCGTAAAGCGATGCGGGCGAATAGAGATACTTACGGAAAGGATTGTACGGGCGGTCGTTGGCGCGTATTAATACATGTAGCTCGTGAAGCGTTTCGTGGTCGGTTTGTCCATTTTCACGTACCGCTTTGCGGCTATATTTCTTCTTTGCTTCCCAAAGTGCTTTACGCTTTTGGTAGTTTTCGTACTGGTTTTCTAAATAATTATCGGCCATAAATCAAAGTCATAAATCATAAATACTCTCGTTTCCATATCTGTCAATTGCCGTAACGGCATAATATAGCTTTGCCTTCCACGGATATAGTGGGGCGTAAGTGTAGCTACAATCGGGCACGTATGCGGCAAGGATATTTTCGGGGTTGGATGTATCTACGGGGTAGGTATCCGATGCATATACAATGTATCGAGGAGGATTGACGGTGTCGTTATCGGTAGACGGTTGCCAACGAAGGGAGATGTAATTATCCTTTTGCTCTATCATCAAATCCTTGGGGTGGGTAGGAGGCGTATTGTCCAACCATGGCATCGGAGGTGTAAGCGCGGGCAATTTATAATAATCGTAGCAAAGTTTGTCGTAAAGCCCTTGTACATTTTTCGACAAGAATGCCATGCGATAGTGTGCTTGTCCCTCTATGTCATGTTGGCGAGTGAAAGCGATTTGTCGTTCAATTTCTTCGATAGGCCAATCGCCTTCAGAAGGGTCAAGAAAATAGATGCCAAGCCCGGGGATGACTTGTCGGCCATGGCTTTGCTCTTTCCAATCCAATGCAAACGGATAAAACGAATTGCCGCGAAAATACATCATCGGATACACTTGATCTTGAATGCCTTCGGCCATCCACCCTGCAACATCTTGATGAACAGCATCGTAAGCATTCCATCCTTGCGATGAATAGCGCGATGTGTCATCGTATTTACCTACGGGGCTTGTGCTCACCTTTACCCACGGTTTCATGGCTTTTACCCCTTTGTATAGGTGGCGAAGAATATCCGTCAAGTTATCCCTACGCCATGCGGCCAATGAACGCCCTTTGCCATATTTACGAAAGCCGCGTGTATCGGGAAAGCGTGTGCCGGCATGCTCGGGATAGCGCAAGTAGTCAAAGTGTACACCATCTACATCGTAGTTTTCCACTACCTCGCTCACCACCTTCATCAAATACTCCTTTGTGTCGGGATGACCAGGGTCAAGGAAATATTCACGTTTGTAACTGATGGTGATTGCCGGTTGCTTCTTCACCACCGAACGTGCACCCAATGAGGTAACATGCTTACGCCCACCCAACGGAAGTGCCACTATCCATGCATGACACTCCATGCCACGTTTATGACACTCCTCCACAACAAAAGCCAAGGGGTCGTATCCAGGGTCTTTACCTACACTACCCGTCAATATTGCGCTAAACGGCTCAATCTTTGAACGATAGAATACATCGCCACGCGTGCGAGCTTGAAAAAGCACCGTGTTGAAGTGGGCCGCCTTTAATTCATCGAGTAGCGCAATTAACTCTGCTTGTTGACGTGCTCTTGTCGTTTGGTTAGTGGCGCGTGTTTGTGGCCAATCCAAGCCATACGCACACGTTATCCATGCGGCACGTACTTCGTGCTTTCTATCTTGTGCAATCGAAGATAATGCCCACACAAGCATGCATACTATCATCAAATATAATCTTCTCATACGGGCTGATACAATAATAATCCGGCTACGCCACTAAGTACAATCATTAGTATAGGGCTTATCTTAAAACGGCGAGTGGCGATGAACACCACCAAGAAGATGAGGCAACTGATAATAAATGAGCGCATATCATTGGTTGGCGAGCTAAAGTTTTCGCTATTCATCAACAATAAAGCGGCGGCGGCCAACAAACCAACAACCGCCGGGCGAAGGCCACTAAACACGGCCATCACTACCGGATGCTTTTGAAACTTTAAGAAGTATCGGCTGATAATCAACATTAAGATGAACGAGGGAAGAATCACGGCAAAGGTAGCCGTTGCCGAGCCTAATACGGCCATTGCTGGTGTATAACCGGCATCAATCAGTGTGCTATATCCCACAAACGTAGCCGAGTTGATACCAATAGGGCCAGGTGTCATCTGGCTGATGGCTACAATGTCGGTAAACTCTTGCGCGCTTATCCAACCATGGCGTGTCACCACCTCGCCTTGAATCATCGAAAGCATGGCATATCCACCACCAAAGCCAAACAAACCTATCTTAAAGAATGTATAGAATAATTGAAAGAAAAGCATTGTGATTTATGATTTTCTAATTCTTAATTTTTAATTTTTAATTCTTAATTTCCAAACGTATCCCCCTATACCGGCCAATAGGATAATCCAAATGGGCGAAAAACCTAACAACCAAATAAGTAGTGCAGATATAATCGGAATCCAAATGGTGTATCTGTTTATCTTTGCCGCTTTTGCCAAGTTGAAGGTAGGTGCTGCTATCAACGCTACTACCGCCGGACGAATGCCTTTAAAAATAGCTTCGACGGTAGGATTTTCCTTGAAGCGAAGAAAGAACAACGCTATACATAATATAATAAGGAAAGAGGGTAGGATAGCGCCCAATGCCGTAACAATACACCCCCTCACACCTCGCAAGCGATAGCCAATGAAGATAGCTATGTTCACGGCAAATACGCCCGGAGCCGATTGTGCTATGGCAAGTAAATCCAAGAAATCTTCCTTTGTCACCCATCCCTTTTTTGTCACAATCTCGGCTTCAATAAGCGGTATCATGGCATATCCACCACCAATGGTGAATGCTCCGATTTTAAAGAATATTGTGAATAATTGTAGTATCATATAATTATGATTTATGGGTTGTTTTGTATTCGGAAGGACTAATGTGATAGTATTTCTTAAACACCTCGCGGAAGTACTTCGCATCGCTAAATCCGGTCATTTCGGCTATCTCTACTATCGAATGTTTGTCCTCCATAATCAATTGTGCGGCACGATTTAGGCGTATTTGTCGTACGTAATCGGCTGGCGATTTCCCCGTAAGCGTGCGTAGCTTATTGTAGAAACTTGTGCGGCTCATAGCCAATAGTTCGCATAGTTTATCCACGTTGAAGTCGGGGTTGTCCATGTGTTTCTCTACCTCTCTCTTTACGGTGGAAATAAACTTCCAATCAAGGCTATCGTTACAATTAATGTCTTCCAACCTATCTTCCGCGTTCACTACCTCGAGGCTTGATAACCTTCGATATATACGTTCGCGGTTAGCCAATATGCCGGCAATGGTTGTGCGTAGCACCCCAATGTTGAAGGGCTTAGGAATGTATTCGTCGGCGCCACACTCCAATCCTTTGATAACATCCTCTTCGCCCGCTAATGCCGTGAGCAAGATGACGGGGATGTGCGATGTTGCCATATCGTTCTTTATTTGTTTGCATAGTTCGTCACCGCGCATTACGGGCATCATGATGTCGGCAATAATCAAGTCGGGCAAATAGTCGTTGATAATGTTTAGCGCCTCTTGTCCGTTGGCACTTGTTTGCACAATGTATTCGTCGAACGAGCGCTTTAGGTATTGGCGCAACTCGTCGTTATCCTCCACGATAAGCAATTTCTTTTTCTTGCTCAATGCCTCTTGTTCGGCATTATCTTCGATAATTGTTGGTTGGATAGGTATGTTGCTTGGTAGCGAAGTATGCGTGTCGGTTATATGCTCCTTCTGTGGCCTACTATTGGTACGTACAGCCTTCTTATAGTTGCTTGCTGCGATGGGGAAGGTTATGGTGATGTTTGTGCCTTCGCCTTCCTTGCTATGGAAGGTGAGTTTCCCTTTATGTTGTCTGACGAGTTTCCACACCAATAACAATCCGATGCCACTACCCGTTATCTTATTATTAATGGCATTGCTGCTTCGAAAATGCGTTTTGAACAAGCGCTTCTGTTCGTTTAGTGGGATACCAATGCCTGTATCACTAATCTCTATGCTCCACTCCTTGCCGTTGCTTTGGGCTACTACCTTTACACTTCCCCCTTGTGGTGTGTATTTCAATGCATTCGATAAGAGGTTTTTCAATATCGACTCCATCTTCTCTCTATCCATCCACACGTTTTGATAGCCGAAATTGCTTTCGTAGCTCAGGCTGATGTGTTGCGTATCGGCATAATCTCTGAACACCTTTAGCGTCTCGTCCATGTAGGCGTTCAGTTCATATTCGGCAATGTTGAGTTGGGGGTTATAGTTATCCGCCCGTTCAAAGGAGATGAGGTTTGTTGTCAGGCGCAACAACGCATTTACGTTGCGCAAGGCGGTGTAGATGCTTTCTCGTCCGCGCGGAGTTAGCGGCTCTTTTTGCTCCATCTCTTCGAGCGGCACTTTAATGAGTGTGAGCGGTGTGCGAAGGTCGTGGGCGGTGTTGATGAAGAATTGAATTTTCTCTTCCGAAAGTTTACGTTTTTTTTGTAGTAGGTCAAAGCGTAGTAGGGCATAGGCAATGAATATCAGCAAGATGATATAAAGCAGAATAGCCCAAGGACTTAACCATAGCGGTTGTTCTACGATGATAGTCATTCGTCGCTCTTGCAAGTCGATGCGTCTATCCTCGCTTGCAATGGCCTTTACAATAAGTGTGTATTCTCCTGGCGATAGGTTAGTGAAACGAATGTCGCATACGCTGGCAGGTTCGCTCCACTCATTGAAGAACCCTTGTAGCTTCCACGTGTAGAGAATAGACGATGGGCTATCAAAGTTGATGGACGATACCTGCATGTCGAACATGTTTTGGCTATACTTCAACCGCAACACGTCGGTTTTGTCCAACTCTTGTGTCAAAGGTGAATCCTCTTCGCCAGGGTAAACTGTTTTGTTGAATATGCGCAAATCGTTGAATACCATTTTGAAGTTTCTATCGCGTGGCAATCGCATATCTTTGTTATACTCTATAGCTCCGTCTGTGGATCCAAAGATAAAATTACCCTCTTTAGTCAACGCCCCAGCCGATGGGTTGAAGTGATCTGTCATCAATCCGTGTTCTTTCGTCCAATTGATAAATTTACGCTCGGCTATGATGAAGTTTGCCAATCCATTATCCATGCTTATCACTACCCGTCCGTTGTTGTCGTAAAGTAGGTGGCAGATGTTGTCCGAAATCAGCGCACTATTCTCCTTGTTGTAGTGTTCAAACTGCCCGTTTTCGGGGTTGTACACCAACAGCCCAGCGCCGTTTGTGCCTATGTATAGCATGCCGTCGGGCAATTGCAACAAACTATAGATGTAGTTCGACTCCACCGGAAGCACAATCTCCCGATATTCTCCACTTTCCTTTTCCAGCAAGAACAATCCGTTGGCCGTGCCTATCCATAGATGCTCGCTATCCTTCTCTTTTATCATGGTGATACCATTGGGCCCGGCAATGTGTCGCAAGGTGTTGTTGCGCAGGTTCACCTCTTTTAGGTTGTAATATCCGCCGCTCCATACCTTACCATCCTTGTCCCTTAGCATGGTGCGGATATATTTGTCTGGGCGCAGCTGTCCGGAAGTGAGTGATTCGTGCGTATGATAGGTTATTCTCCCTGTATGCTTATCAATCTGATACAATCCCGAGTTATATCCCCCCACCAACATTTGTCCATTTTCCACTTCGCATAGCGAAAGGAAGGTGTGGTTATTGTTTTGTATCCGCTTGTCGAACGAGCTGAGGTAGCGATACCACCTTCCACCATCTGCATGCTTCACATATCGGCTGACGCCATTGTTTGTGGCAAACCATAAGTCGCCCTCACTATCTTGCACAATGGCATTTACTTGGTCGTTCACCAACGACTGGTTGTTGCCTATGGCATGTTTTATCCAGTTGTATCGCGGATAGCGGTCGTCTCGCACGGTGACGCCAAACGGATAGTTGGCCATCCATATACGCTTCTCTTCGTCTATGAAGATGTCGCCAATGTTGTTACCGTTCATGTCGTTGCGCCTTGTATAGTCGGCCACAATATAGGCCTCGGCGTTGCCGTTTTGCGTATCCATT
>JAGBWA010000055.1 GCA_017630035.1 Bacteroides sp. | reverse complement strand
GACGGACAAGAATTTGAGCTAAAAGCGCAAGGCTGGAACCCATTAAATGAAGAAAAATAAATATTTTCTTTAAAAAAGTTTGCGCATTTCAATATTTTCACTACCTTTGCACTCGCAATACAGAAACAAACTGTTGGTGCCATAGCTCAGTTGGTAGAGCAAAGGACTGAAAATCCTTGTGTCCCCGGTTCGATTCCTGGTGGCACCACAAACAAAAGCCTTCGAAATTTCGAAGGCTTTTTTGTTTATATTACTCCATTTCATTTTGACAAAATGTCAAATCTGACATTTTGATTTTCAAACCGCACGAGAATCGCTTATTTCGATGCAGGGTAAAGGCTGCTCCTGAAAAGCGAAACGCAAAACGACTAAATCACTACTACACTGCACAATAGCGAAATCCTTACAAAAATTCTACGCGAAAATCTGTTGGAGATTCTTACTTTTTCCGATACTTTTCGCACTTTCTACCGAAAGCTCAAAACTTTGCTTCCGGAATCACGCGTGATTTCCTCCGTAGATGCGGCACTTTCTGCCGTAATCGCGGCGCTTACCGCAATAATCGCCGAGGTTACGGCGACAACTCCGCGTGATTCCGGCAATAATCACGCGTGATTTCAGCAGCAACTTTTTTACTTATAATATTTTAGCCTATTTTTGCAAAAATACGCGTTAGCAATTTCAAGAAATCGCCAACATATTGCATCGAAAATCCAACATTACACTATCACATTGCATTTCACAAATCCAAGTTTCACTATTACAAGCAACATTTCGCAGCATAACTTCAGCAGGACGTTTGCCTGACATATCAATCCCACGCAACAAGGAGTTAATGCGTATCTATCGCGATATAGAATTGGTAGAGTCGTTAGGCTCTGGCATACCTCATATTTTGAGGGCAGACGGTGAAGATTGTTTTTAAGTTTACGGATATCCGTATTACTTTGCCTATAAGTGCTGAAGAACATTAATCTAAATAAGCAATTATCACAGATTTTATTCCAAAGAAATTTCTGGATGCTGCACAGACAAAGGCATATCCTTTTGTGATAGATAGAACATATAAAGCACAACGGGTTCTGTGCCACGGTTCTCGCCATGATGAATGGCATCGACCATCTCTACGACTACCTCACCCGCACGCATCACCTTGGTTTTTCCGTCTTGTGCAATGATGGTCAATTCACCCTGTACCAACACACCATGGTTCATAGCCACATGATGATGCCATCCCAGCTTCTTTCCTGGTGGGATAATATATTTCACGGCCACCAATTCCGGACGTCCTTGTGGATAGTCTGGCAGTTCCACTTCATTCCAACTTTGACTTGTACGCAACAATTCAATACTTTTCACTTCGCTTTCTGCATCATCCATGTTGGAGCAGCCAACGATACTGAAGGCACAGATTATAAGGCCACACATGAGCCATTTTGTCATCTTATTCATAAATATACAATTTACAATTTCGCTTGCAAAGATACTTCTTTACTCTAAAACTCACTTAAAACAAAAGTTAAACTAAGGCAAAGTCACAATAACTACTTCTTAAAATCCGCAATAAAGCCTTCCATAAGCCATTTGGCAAGGGCTTGTCGATTGTCGCTGATTACGAAACGACGTTGGTCGAAGCTATTTTGAATGTTTCCTAACTCGACAAATACACCCACAGGCGACGTATTACGCAATACGTATAGACCTCGTGGATCTACCGTACCGCTAAAACCACGATTGGGTTGATGCTTTTTATAGTTGTCGCGGAAGGTATTCATCATACGGCTAGCCAATCGTTCGCCTTGCTTGCTTTCGGGCGCATGATAGAAATAAACATCTGTCTGTTCGCGCTTGCTTCGACTATCCACATGCAAGAAGATGGCACGACAATAGGTATAGTTGTTCTTATCCTTTTTATATAGTTCGTTTATCTTTGCCGCACGCTGCTTCAGTCGTTGTGTTTGATTCAGCGGAATGGTTGCTCCCATGCAAGTCTCGCGCTTACTATTAGAGAGATAACGGTCGTTACGAATACCATCTTTCTTATCTTGAATAATGATATACACTTTTGCACCCTCTTGCATCAAATTCTTGGCCAATCGCAAAGCTACATCATAGGCATACTCATCTTCGTGAAGTTGTTTACCATCCACTTTTCCTATAGCACCTGGGTCGGGACCGCCATGTCCACTGACCACATAGAAACAAGCACCTTTCAAGCGACTTCCCGTTACTTTAACTTGTTCCAACTCTTTGCCAAACAAAGGCTCTTTGATTGTTTTAGCCCCAGTTTTCGTTGGCTCGGCTTTGGTTTCTGTTGCACTTTCCAACGAAGGCAAGATATATTTCACGCCCAACTGCAACTCTTTTTTGCCTTTCAGCTTCTTTTCGTTCAATTTTAAGAATTCGTTGTATTGCGCTTTCGACGAACGTTTATTGCGTTTCAAGAAAGCAGCGATTCCTTCTCCGCTTCTTGGCGTATCAGTCTGATTTTGTTGTGCTTGCAAAGGTATTGAAAGGATAGCAATCAACAACAATACTATCCATTTATTATAACGATGTGGGGTGCATTTCATGGTTAATTCAATAAAAATTTTGAAAGAATGTTCACTTCGAGCACAAATTTATAGGATTTTCCTTACTTTTGCAACAAAATTTTAAAAACTACAAGCAATATGGCAAAACAATTTAAGCCGGAAACCCTCTGCGTACAAGCAGGATGGACACCCTCGAAGGGTGAACCACGCGTACTTCCTATTTATCAAAGTACTACATTTAAATATGATACCAGTGAGCAAATGGCTCGTTTATTCGATTTGGAAGATAATGGTTATTTCTATACCCGCCTCCAAAACCCAACAAACGATGCTGTTGCCGCCAAGATAGCTGCCCTCGAAGGCGGTGTAGCTGCTATGCTTACATCGAGCGGACAAGCAGCCAATTTTTATGCTATCTTCAATATTTGCCAAGCAGGCGACCATTTCGTCAGCTCATCGGCTATTTATGGTGGTACATTCAACCTCTTTGCGGTTACGTTGAAGAAACTTGGCATTGAAGTAACCTTCATTGCTCCCGATGCAAGCGAAGAAGAGATTTCGGCAGCTTTCCGTCCTAACACAAAGGCATTGTTTGGTGAAACCATCTCTAACCCTTCGCTCGAAGTG
>JAGBWA010000054.1 GCA_017630035.1 Bacteroides sp. | reverse complement strand
TACAGACGTAAGCCCCGCAAGCCGCGTAGAGGATACAAGCTGGATTCAACCAGGAAGTGTGTCATGGATTTATTGGGCATACAACCATGGCTCGAAGGATTACCAAATTGTGAAGAAGTACATCGATATGGCGGTGGAAATGAAATTGCCATACGTGTTGATTGATGCCGAATGGGACGAAATGAGCAATGGCGGTACCATTGAAGATGCTATCAACTATGCCAAGGAGTGTGGTGTGAAACCGCTGATTTGGTACAACTCTTCTACAGCTTGGATTAAGGAGTGGGGTGCACCTGGCCCTCATCAACGCTTGAACGACCCCGAAAAACGTGATAAAGAGTTTGCTTGGTTGGAAGAGATTGGCGTTGTGGGCGTAAAGATTGACTTCTTTGCCGGCGACTTACAAGAGACAATGGCCTATTACATCGACTTGCTCGATTGTGCCGCTAAGCATAAACTAATGGTGAACTTCCATGGGGCTGCTATTCCTAGAGGATGGCAACGTACATATCCGCATATGATGACCGTGGAAGCGGTGTATGGCGCTGAATGGTACAACAACGCACCGGTGTTGACTCCGCGTGCTGCTTCTCACAATGCAACCCTTCCATTTACTCGCAATGTGATTGGCCCTATGGATTATACGCCTTGTACATTCTCGGATTCTCAACATCCACACATCACATCGAATGGTCATGAATTGGCATTGCCGGTGCTTTTCGAATCGGCACTTCAACATTTGGCCGACCGCCCGGAAAGCTATTTGTCTCAACCAGAAGTAGTGCAAAACTTCTTGAGCAATTTGCCAACTACTTGGGATGATACTAAGTTGGTTACCGGATATCCGGCCAATCACGTTGTAATGGCTCGTCAAAGCGGTGAAAAATGGTATGTTGCCGGTATCAATGGCAAGGATGAAAACAATACCATCAAGGTTGATTGGAGTTTCTTGGCCGATGGCGAATACGATGTGCTCATCTTCAAGGATGGTGGTAGCAAAGAAAAACCTTGGACATTCGAGCATATTGTTTCTACACCTGCTGACCTCTTCAATCAAATTGAACTCTTGCCAAGAGGCGGATTCGTGGTGGAATTGAGTATTAATAAAATTAAGAATTAAAAGTTAAGATATGGATTTTCACGAAATAGGAAAAACAGGATTAAAGGTTTCAAACCTTAGTTTTGGCGCATCATCATTGGGTGGTGTATTCCATCAAATTAAAGAGAATGAAGCCATCGAGGCGGTGTTTACGGCTATCGATAATGGCATGAATTTTATAGACGTTTCTCCCTATTACGGACACTACAAGGCGGAAACCGTATTGGGAAAAGCCTTGAAAGAGATTCCAAGAGAGAAATATATCCTCTCTACAAAGGTGGGACGCTATGGAAAAGATGGCGTAAACACTTGGGATTATTCAGGCAAACGAGCCACCGAAAGTGTGTACGAAAGCATGGAGAGATTGAACGTAGAGTATATCGATTTAATCAATGTACACGATATTGAGTTTGCCGATTTGAATCAAGTGGTAAACGAAACATTGCCGGCATTGGTAGCACTTCGCGAAAAAGGTGTTGTGGGACATGTGGGCATCACCGATTTGCAACTCGAAAACCTGAAGTGGGTCATCGATCATAGCCCGGCGGGTACCGTTGAATCGGTATTGAACTTCTGTCACCATTGCTTGAACGATGATAAATTGGTGGATTTCCTCGACTACTTCGAAGAACGTGGCATTGGCGTTATCAATGCATCGCCACTCTCTATGGGCTTGCTCTCTCAACGCGGTATTCCCGATTGGCATCCGGCACCAAAATCGCTTGTAGAGGCTTGTAAAAAGGCCGTACAACATTGTGAAAGCAAGGGCTATCCAATCGAGAAATTGGCCATCCAATATGCCGTGAGCAATCCAAGAATAGCCACAACCTTGTTTAGCTCGGCCAATCCGCAAAACGTGCTTAAGAATCTGCGCTATGTGGAAGAACCCATCGATTGGCAACTCGTGAAAGAGGTACAAGAGATTATTGGCGACCAACAACGTGTGAGCTGGGCAAACTCTTAATATATTAGATAAGGTATGGATTTCAAGATTATCGATGCGCATGCCCACTTGTGGTTGAAACAAGACACGGTGGTGGATGGATTGCCCATCAAGACGTTGGAAAATGGGCGCTCGATGTTCATGGGCGAAGTGAGACAAATGGTGCCTCCATTCATGGTGGATGGGGTGAATAGTGCCGAGGTGTTTCTATCGAACATGGATTATGCGCAAGTGTCGGCCGCGGTCATCACACAAGAGTTTATCGATGGTATTCAAAACGATTACTTGCAAGAGGTGGCGCAACGCTATCCCAATCGCTTCTTTGTGTGTGGCATGTGCGAGTTTCGTAAACCAAACTTCTTGCCGCATGCAAAAGAATTGCTCGACAATGGTTTTCGCGCCATAAAAATACCTGCTCAACGCCTGTTGTTGCCCGAAGGAAGGGTAAGCCTAACAAACGACGAGATGATGCAGATGTTTGCCCTAATGGAAGAGAAAGGGGCAATCCTTTCGATTGACTTGGCCGATGGCGATATGCAAGTGGGCGAGATGAAAGAGATTGCACAAACATTTCCTAACTTGAAAATTGCAATCGGCCACTTTGGCATGGTGACACGTCAAGGATGGGAAGAGCAGATAAAGTTGGCGCGATACAAAAATGTGTTCATCGAGTCGGGTGGCATCACCTGGTTGTTCAACGATGAATTCTACCCATTCCGTGGCGCGATAGAAGCTATTCGGCAAGCGGCCGCATTGGTAGGTATGGAAAAGCTAATGTGGGGCTCGGATTATCCGCGCACCATTACGGCTATAACCTATCGCATGTCGTACGACTTTGTTTTGAAAAGCAATGAGCTCACCCCAGAGGAAAAGGCCATGTTCTTGGGTAAGAATGCCGAGCAATTCTATGGCTTTAACGACTTGGTAGAGTTGCCATATATCAAGAATATGTCAGAGTAAAACATAAAACATAAATCATAAATTCTCGTGAAAGCTGTTCAAATAATTTCGCTCGAAAATGTTCAGTTGTTGAACATTGATAAACCTACTATTCGTCCCAACGAAGTATTGCTAAAGATTGAATATGTAGGCTTTTGTGGTTCCGATTTAAATACATTCTTAGGTAAGAATCCCATGGTGAAGATGCCCGTTGTGCCTGGTCATGAAGTGGGCGCGGTAATCGAAGAGAAGGGTAGTGAAGTGCCCGATAACCTCTTTGTGGGACAAGTTGTTACCGTAAATCCTTACACCAATTGCGGCAAGTGTGCATCGTGTAGAAATCGTCGATACAATGCATGCCAACACAACGAAACATTGGGCGTACAACGCAATGGTGCGATGTGCGATTACGTGGTAGTGCCTTGGCAAAAAGTAATCCCTGCCGATGGCATGAGCACACGCGATTGTGCGCTCATCGAGCCGATGAGTGTAGGTTTCCATGCGGTGGATAATGCCGGTGTGAAGGACAACGAAGTGGTGATGGTCATTGGTTGTGGCATGGTGGGCCTTGGTGCCGTTGTGCGTGCCGCTATTCGTGGTGCTATTGTGATAGCCGTAGATTTGGATGACGAGAAGTTGGCATTGGCCAAGGAGGTTGGTGCTATGTATGTCATCAACTCGAAAACAACCAATGTACACGACGAAGTGATGCGCATATCGCAAGGCTTTGGTGCCGATGTGGTGATAGAAGCCGTTGGCCATCCTGCTACATACAACATGGCTATCGACGAAGTTTCGTTCACCGGCCGCGTTGTATATATTGGTTATGCAAAATCGGAAGTTGCTTTCCAAACCAAACTTTTTGTGCAGAAAGAGTTGACTATTCGTGGCTCGCGCAATGCACTTCCCGAAGATTTCCGTGCCGTGATTCACTATTTGAATCAACACGATTTCCCCTATAGCAAATTTATTAGTCGCATTGTTAAGCCCGAAGATGCCGGTGAAGCATTGAAGGGTTGGGCTGCTCAGCCACAAAAGGTATTCCGTATTTTAGTGGAGTTTTGATAGTGACTAGCTACTAGCTACTAGTGACTAGTAGTTAATAATAAAAAAAACCGCCCAGGGAGAAATCCTTGGGCGGTTGTGCTATAAAAACTATTGTAGAAATTAGTAAGCGAAGAGAGGATATTTCTCCATAGTCTTGTTTACGCGAGCGCGAACTTCTGCAATAACTTGTTCGTTTTCTACGTTCGAGAGCACAGTTTCAATCATTTCTGCAATCTCTACCATGAGGTCTTCCTTAGCACCACGAGTAGTGATAGCAGGAGTACCTAAGCGGATACCCGATGTTTGGAAAGCCGAACGGCTATCGAATGGCACCATGTTCTTGTTCACGGTGATGTCGGCCGATACAAGTGCCTTTTCGGCTACCTTACCGGTCAATTCAGGATACTTCGAGCGGAGGTCAACCAACATTGAGTGGTTGTCTGTACCACCACTTACGATAGTAAATCCGCGTTTCACCAATTCTTCGGCCAACTTAGCGGCATTCTTTTGTACTTGAGTAGCATATTCTTTCCATTCGGGTTGAAGAATTTCGCCGAAAGCTACGGCCTTAGCGGCAATCACGTGTTCCAATGGGCCACCTTGAATACCGGGGAATACAGCTGAGTCGAGCAATTGCGACATCATCTTAATTTCGCCCTTAGGTGTTTTCTTGCCCCATGGGTTAGGAAAGTCTTTACCCATCAAGATGATACCACCACGAGGGCCACGAAGTGTTTTGTGAGTAGTAGAAGTAACGATGTGTGCATACTTCACGGGGTTGTCCAAAACACCAGTTGCGATAAGACCAGCAGGGTGAGCCATGTCAATCATCAAGATAGCGCCCACCTTGTCGGCAATTTCGCGCATACGCTTGTAATCCCATTCGCGAGAGTAAGCCGAGCCACCACCAATGATAAGCTTAGGTTGTTCGCGAAGCGCTACTTCTTCCATTTGGTCGTAATCTACACGGCCAGTTTCTTGCTTCAAGTTATATTCGCAAGGAGTGTAGATGATACCCGATGTATTTACCAACGAACCGTGTGAAAGGTGACCACCATGAGCCAAGTTCAAGCCCATGAATTTATCGCCAGGATTCAATACGGCCAAGAAAACGGCTGCATTAGCTTGTGCACCCGAGTGAGGTTGTACGTTTGCCCATTCGGCACCGAAGATTTGCTTGATGCGTTCGATAGCGATAGTTTCGCTTTGGTCAACCACTTCGCAACCACCATAGTAGCGTTTGCCTGGATATCCTTCGGCGTATTTGTTTGTTAAGCAAGAGCCCATGGCTTGCATAACTTGTTCGCTTACAAAGTTTTCTGATGCAATCAACTCAATGCCTTTCAGCTGGCGTTGATGTTCTTTCTCGATAATGTCGAAAATCAAATCGTCTCTTTTCATGATTCGTTTTGTTATAATGTTTATGATATTTTCAGTTTTCAGCGTGCAAAGTTACGGCAAAAAAGTGAATAAATTGTAAGGAAAACACGTTTTTTGCTTTACATTTTGCAAATTGTATTAAAAATATAGCCCAAGCGAGAAACTCAATGTGTTGTATCGGCGATGAAATCGTATTTGTTCATCACCGGGCACTTCGATTAAATTGTTGGGCGAATAGTCCAATTTTTTGGAAATATTGTGCAATCCGATGTCGTAGCGAAAATCGAAGAAGATACGCGAAATGGTAACGGCTATCCCCATTGTCATGCTTAAGTTTAGCGGATACATCTCCTCCTTAATGCTTGTTTGGTGGAAGTTGTAGTATTGGTTTTCGCTATGTTTATCCCAGAAGTACCTGATTTTAGGCCCACCAAACACCGCCATCTGATAAGGGCCTTCCTTTACAAAGTTATATCCATAAAGAATAGGTAGCTCGAAGCAACTTATGCGGCTCGAAATGGCATATTGGTGTGGGGTAGCGATTAGGTCATCGGATTTTGGTGCAGAAAAGTGTATTTCGCATTGATTGATGTTGTACGATAATTCGGGTTGCAAGAAGTGGCGATCGAAATTTACGCGCATAAACAACGAAACAAAATAGCCTATCTTGTATTCGTTTTGAATGTTCGAGATGTTTTGCCCATCCACGCTCAAGTGGCTTATAAGCATCATGGACGAGTTAAATCCGCCTTTCACACCAAAGTTCACCTTTTTGTCGCCGGCATAATCCTTCAAATCGCGTTGTTGTGCAATGCTGGGCAACGCAACAAGCATTAATAGTATGACAAAAAGGCGATGCTTCATTCCGTTATTTCTTTTTCTTCTCTACCGTCCAACCAAATTTACCTATCTTGTCGCCCAATTCGTAGTAGCCACCATGCACATACACCAACGGGTTTGTCTCGGCCAATTCAAGTTTGCCGGTTTCCGCATTTAGGTTGTTTACCTCGGCACGCACATTCACCACCTCGGCAATGAACATGTCGTGCGAGCCAAGCGATACAATCTCCTTTACGCGGCATTCGATGCACAAGGGCGATTCCTCGATAAGCGGTGCGCTTACCACGCTACACTTGCCAGGCGTTAATCCCATCTCTTCGAATTTATTGTAATCCTTACCCGAGCGCACGCCACACCAATCTGTTTCGCGTGCTAAGTCTTTGGTGGTGAGGTTTATTACAAACTCCATGTTACGCTTTATAATGTCGTACGAATGGCGTTCGGGGCGCACCGATATGTAGCACATGGGTGGATTGGTGCAGATGGTACCTGTCCAAGCAATGGTAATGATGTTATACTCCTCGGGTGTGCTTCCGCAACTCACCATAACGGCGGGTAGGGGATAAATCATTGTCCCGGGTTTCCAATCCTCTTTCATTCCTCCTTAATGATTTCAAGGTTTTCTCTTGCCTGTTCTTTTTCGCAATAGTGGCATTTCAATACGCATTTTTCCTTGTCTATTGCGTGGAAGAAGGTGGGCATTGGCTCGTTATTGGTGATACACTTCAGGTTACCACATTTCACAATGCCATGTAGCTCGTCGGGCAATACAACACGTCTTTTCTCCACCACTTCATAGTTGCGGATAATGTTCAGTTTTACGTTTGGTGCCACTACGGCAATGCGATTTATCTCTTCGTCGCAGAAGAATTTGTCGGCAATCTTAATGATGCCTTTGTTTCCCAATTTTTCGCTTTTCAGGTTGAATCCGATGGTGATGTTGTTGCTCATTTGTTGCAATCCCAACAACGAAACTACATCGAACAACTTTTCCGATGGTATATGGTCGATAACAGTGCCATTCTTTAATGCGGCCACTTGTAATTCATGCTTATCCATTGTAGAATTAAGAATTAAAAATTAATAATTAAATTAAGTAGTTAAGTAGTGAGTAGTTAAGTAGTCAAGTTGCTAATCACTAATCACTAGTCACTAGTCACTTCTTCACTTCATCCAGCGTAATGCCAAGCACATCGCAAAGGATAGCTTCGCGAGCATAGAGGCCATTTTGCGCTTGTTGGAAGTAGTATGCCTTAGGGCTTTCGTCCACGTCGTAGGCAATCTCGTTTACGCGCGGTAGCGGGTGAAGAATGCGCAAGTTTTCGCGTGTCTTTTCCAGCATTTTCTTCTTCAGGATATAGACGTTCTTCACGCGTTCGTATTCGTTCAAGTCGGTGAAGCGTTCGCGTTGCACACGAGTCATGTATAGGATGTCGGCATCGGCAATAATCTCTTCGTTGAAGTCGGTATGCTCAATGTACTTCAATCCATGTTCGCGGCAATAAAGCTTATACTCTTCGGGCATTTTCAGCTCGTCGGGTGCAATGAAGTGGAAGGTAGGGTTAAAGTGACGCATGGCCATGAGCAACGAGTGTACGGTGCGTCCATACTTCAAGTCGCCCACCATGTAGATGTTCAAGTTCTCTAACGTACCTTGTGTTTTGTAGATAGAGTAGAGGTCGAGCATTGTTTGCGAAGGGTGTTGGTTTGCGCCGTCGCCCGCATTTACGATGGGCACATTGGTCGATTCGCTTGCATAGCGTGCCGCCCCTTCCAGGTAGTGACGCATCACGATAATGTCTGCATAGCTACTCACCATTTTTATGGTATCTTTCAGCGTTTCGCCTTTCGATGAACTTGTTGCTTTAGGGTCGGAAAATCCGATGACGCGAGCGCCCAATCGGTTGGCTGCTGTTTCAAAACTCAATCGTGTGCGTGTAGATGGTTCGAAAAAGAGGGTTGCCACTACTTTGCCTTCCAACAATCGTCTGTTGGGTCGTTCTTCAAACTGCTTGGCCATCTCAATCATATAGAGAATTTTCTCTTTGCTATAATCGGCAATGGTCACTAAACTTTTGTTTTCCATATAGTTGATGGTTTATATTTCTTTTCAGCTTGTAAATGTAGGTAAAAAGGTTGATATCATGCAAACAAATCTTAAGAAAATTGAATGATAAAACTTTTTCTTGTCAAGATGGTGTGCATCTCGCGTATAATTGCTAACTTTGCCACATCTATATATTAATGTGAACTACATCTGAACAAACATGATAAAATTTTTTATTCGCACATTGTGGGTACTTTTGTTGTTAGGCCTGTTTGCCGGCTTCATGCTATTCTATTCTATCAACAAAGGTTGGGTAGGCTATATGCCACCGCTCGAAGATTTGGAAAATCCTGATTATAAGTTTGCTACACAAGTATTCTCGGCCGATGGCGAAGTGCTTGGCACCTATTCGTATAGTAAAGACAACCGCATCTATGTGGGTTACGACGAACTCTCGCCCCATCTTATCAACGCCCTTATCGCTACGGAAGATGTACGCTTTGCTTCTCACTCGGGCATCGATTTCAAGGCATTGATGCGTGCCATTGTGAAGCGCGGCATCCTTATGCAAGCCGAGGCTGGTGGCGGTAGTACCATCACGCAGCAATTGTCCAAGCAACTCTATTCGCCCAGTGCCGAAAACGTGCTCGAGCGTCTTTTCCAAAAACCCATCGAGTGGGTGATAGCCGTGAAGCTTGAACGTAACTTCACCAAAGAGGAAATCTTGACGATGTACCTCAATAAGTTCGACTTCCTGTACAACGCCGTAGGTATCAAAACCGCCACACAAACCTATTTCAGTTGCTTGCCTGGCGAGTTGAAGATAGAAGAAGCCGCCACCTTGGTGGGCATGTGTAAAAACCCCTCGTTGTACAATCCTCGCCGCTTCAACGAACGTGCCCTTGGCCGTCGTAATGTAGTGCTTGGTCAGATGGTGAAAGCGGGCTATTTAAGCCAAGCCGCTTGCGACTCTTTGCAACAACTTCCGCTTACCTTGAAGTTCAATCGTGTTGACCATAAAGAGGGGCTTGCCACCTACTTCCGCGAATACTTGCGCGACGTGCTCAAGCACAAGAAGCCCGAAAAGAAAGACTATCGCGGTTGGCAAATGCAAGAATATTACGAAGATTCGCTCGATTGGGAAACCAACCCCTTGTTTGGTTGGTGCGAAAAGAATCTGAAGCCCGACGGCACTCCCTACAACCTCTACACCGATGGTTTGCGCATCTACACCACCATCGACTCGCGCATGCAGAAGTATGCCGAAGATGCTATGACCGAGCACTTGAAAACCGTGCAAGCACAATTCTTCCGCGAGAAGAAAGGCCGTCGCAACGCACCCTATTCAAACAAGCTCTCGGCCGCCGATGTGCAGAAGTTTTTGGATAGGGCCATGAAGCAAACCGACCGCTATCGCGCCATGAGCAAATATGCCACCGAAGCCGAGATAAAAGAGGCCTTCAACACCCCGCGCGAAATGTCCGTGTTCAGTTGGCAAGGCGAGATAGACACCGTGATGACGCCGATGGATTCTATCCGCTACTACAAGTCGTTCTTGCGTGCCGGCTTCATGTCTATGGAACCACATACAGGTCATGTAAAGGCCTATGTAGGTGGTCCTAACTACCACTATTTCCAATACGACATGGCCATGATGGGTCGTCGCCAAGTAGGCTCAACCATTAAGCCCTTCCTCTACACGCTGGCTATGGAGAATGGCTTCTCGCCATGCGATCTTGTTCGCCACGTAGAATATACCTTGCTCGACGAAAACGGCATCCCTTGGACACCCCGCAACACCAGCGATAAGTTCTTGGGCGAAAACGTAACCGTGGAATGGGGATTGGCCAACTCCGACAACTGGATTACCGCCTACCTCATGAGCAAGCTCAACCCCTACGCCTTCAAGCGCTTGATACATAGCTTTGGTGTGCGCAATCAGGCCATCGTGCCCTCCGTATCGCTTTGCCTTGGCCCTTGCGACATCTCCGTAGGCGAAATGGTTAGCGCCTACACCACCTTCCCCAACAAAGGCATCCGTGTGGCCCCCATGTTCGTAACGCGCATCGAAGACAACGAAGGCAACATCCTTGCCACCTTCTCGCCCGACATGCAAGAAGTAATCAGTACGAACAGTGCCTATAAGATGATTCACATGATGCGTGGCGTGGTGAATGGCGGTACGGGTAGTAGCATCCGCCGATTGGGCGTAACGGCCGATGCCGCGGGTAAAACCGGTACCACCAACGACAACTCCGATGGTTGGTTCATAGGCTACACCCCAACGTTAGTATCCGGTGCATGGGTAGGAGGCGACGAGTACGATATCCACTTCGACTCTATGGCCTACGGACAAGGTGCGCGCATGGCCCTCCCCATTTGGGCGGGATATATGAAGAATGTGCTTGCCGACGAAAATCTGCCCTACGACGCAGAAGATAAGTTCGAATTCCCCGAAGGCTACGACCCCTGTATGGAAGAGGGCCTCGAGGAAGAGATAGTAATAGAAACCATCGCCGAAGAGGGGATAGATAACCTATTTGAGTAATGACCTTTTTGCTCTGTTTAGGTAGCAACCACGAGCCCGCAAAGCAGTTGGCCTTTGCCCGCCAAAAGCTGATGGAAAGCTATCCCGATATCCGCTTCTCGCACGAGGTAGAAACCCTCCCGATAGGGCTACGCAACGAAGCACGCTTCCACAACCAAGTGGCACGCTTTCAAGCCGATGCCACCATCGAGGAAGTGCGCCTTCGCCTAAAGCACATCGAGCAATTAGCCGGTAGGAATAGCGCCGATAAGCAACGCGAAATTATCCGCTTAGACATCGACCTCCTACAAGCCGACAACCAAGTGCTAAAACCGCAAGACATGGCGCGCGAGTGGATGGAAGAACTACTTAACTACTTAACTACTCACTACTTGACTACTAAATCATAAATCATAATTCATAAATCATAAATGAAATCCCTCATTATCATATTTTCCCTCTTTGCCGCCATCAGTTTGTCGGCACAAGAAAAGAAAGGCGTAACCAAGCTAAAAGACCTCTTCGAAGTAGAAGTAAAGATAGGCACCCACACCTTCAAGGATGGCTCCACCTATAACGGCGAAATGAAAGGCCGCAAGCCCTATGGCCGCGGCAAAACCATCTATCCCAACGGCAACATCTACGAAGGCGAATACGTAAAGGGAAAGCGCGAAGGCAAAGGCACCTTCTCGTTTGCCGATGGCGAGCGCTACGAAGGCGATTGGTTTCAAGACCAACAACACGGCTATGGCATCTACCATTTTGCCAATAACAACCGCTACGAAGGCATGTGGTATCAAGACTATCAGCATGGCGAAGGCACCATGTACTACTACACCGGCGACGTGTACGAAGGCAATTGGAAGAACGACAAGCGCGAAGGCCAAGGCACCTACACCTGGAAAGAGGGCGCACGCTACACCGGCTCGTGGGCGGGCGATAAGAAGAACGGCCAGGGCACCCAAACATGGAGTGATGGTAGCCGTTACACCGGCACATGGAAAGAGAATCAATTCGCGGGCGAAGGCACCTTCGAATACGCCAATGGCGACAAGTACGTAGGTAGCTGGGAAAACGGCGTGCAACACGGCCAAGGCATCTACCACTTCCACACCGGCGAGCGCTACGAAGGCAATTACATCAACGGCCAGCGCACCGGTCAGGGCGTCTATCTCCATGCCAATGGCGACAAGTACGTGGGCAACTTCCTCAACGGTGTTCAGCAAGGCTTAGGCACCTTTACGTGGGCAAATGGCGCCGTCTATACCGGCGAGTGGAAAGAGAACCGACGTAGCGGCCAAGGCATCTATAAATGGAATCAAGGCGATGTGTACGAAGGCGAGTGGGCAGACGACCTCTTCAACGGCCAAGGCACCCTAACCACCATCGACGGCACCACCTATAAGGGCGGCTTTGTGAATGGCCAAAAAGAGGGCACATGCGTAGAGATAGATGCGCAAGGCAACCGCTTCGAAGGAAGCTACCTCGAAGGCCGTCGTCACGGCTCATTCACCAAAACCGATAAAGAGGGTAAAGTTATCCAACAAGGCACCTACGAAAAGGGTCGCTTAAAGAGCAACTAAACATTCAAAGAACAACATAATGAAACGAACAGATTTATACTTCGCATTGGCCATCGTAGCCATCTTCTTGCCCTTCGTGGTGTGCACGCCACTCTACGAGTGGTACAAAGCATTCAATGCCTCGCACGGCATGGTGATGAGCTTCTTAAAGTTTGGCATACTATCCACCCTTGGCGAGATGTTGGGAAGCCGCATATCATCGGGAAAATACCTAACGCCCACCTTTGGCGTACTGCCGCGAATGATAGTGTGGGGCGTGCTGGGTATGGGCATCAACATGGCCATGATAATCTTTTCCAAGGGCACCCCTATGTTCATGGAGTATATGGGCATGACGGATGCGGTGAAAAGCTTCACGGCCGATGCCTTTACCATGGATAAGTTTTGGGTAGCGTTAGCCGTGTCGGTGGCCATGAACACCATTTTCGCCCCCGTGTTTATGACGTTACACAAGATTACCGATGCCCACATAGCCGCATGCGGTGGCTCGTTGAAAGCCCTTATCACACCCATCCCCATGGCCCAACGATTTGCCACCATCAACTGGCAAGCCCAATGGGGATTTGTATTCAAAAAAACCATCCCTCTGTTTTGGTATCCCGCCCACACCATCACCTTCCTACTTCCACCCGAGCAACGCGTATTGTTCGCCGCATTGTTAGGCATCGCATTAGGCGTCCTGCTTGCGGTATCGATGAAAAAGGGATGATTTGCGATTTATGATTTATGATTTATGCCATGCG
>JAGBWA010000053.1 GCA_017630035.1 Bacteroides sp. | reverse complement strand
GATGGAGAACGGTTTCGACCTCACTGACTATGATGAGCGTACACTCGACTTCGCTAAGGACTATTCAAACCAGCTCTTGGCTATTGACGTGAACCTCAACACCACCTAGATGCTCGACGTTACTTGGGGCTTGTTTGGCAAGTACTTCCAGCCCGAAGAGGTTAACATCAAGCGTGAGTTGGTAGAGCAGTATTGGCCGAAAGAAAATTAAGAATTAAAAATTAAGAATTAAGAATTAGGGTGTTTGGCTTCCTATTGGATGGTTTTAATTTTTCACTTTTAATTTTTAATTTCATTTCATATTTTCGGTAAATTCTCTTCAATCTTCTGATTCTTTTCAAAGTCGTATCCCGTTATGCTGCGGAGGCCGTAGTATAGGCTCCAGTAGGTGCGCAGGGCGGAGATGTAGTTGCGACGGGCCGAATCTTTTTCGGTAGTGGCTGAATTGAGGTCGAGAATGGTGCTCTTACCTAATATATATAGGCGCTTGGCCACTTCGTAACGACGCTCGGCTGTGCGGTCGGCCTTTGAGGCGATGACTACATATTGGTGTTGCAAGTTGAATTGGCGCACCATTTTGCATACGTTCAGTTCAAAGTCTTTCATTCCTTGCTCGGCTTGGGTGTTTACCAAATCGACATTCGAGCGTGCCACACGCACTTGGCCTTTGGCACGTCCCCAATCTAGGATGGGCAGGGAGATGCCTACACTGGCATAGTATTGGTTCATGGGGTCGCGATAGGAGGCGCGTAGCTCGTTGCCTGTTTGCGACAAACCGAATTGTACGTATAGGTCGGCCTTCAAGCCGGCATTTCCTTTGGCATAGGCAAGGTTGCTCAGGCTTTGTTGCTTCATCCGTTCGTACATCTCCGGTTCGGGACTGTTGGCCATAGCCATTTCCAGTGCCTTGCCCATATCTACTTGGAAGTTGGGAACGCTATCGCTGGGCGTTACGCGAATTTCCACCTCATCCTGAATGCCAAGGAAGGAGCGCAATGCCTGCATCTGCTCTTCCACCTCGATGCGTGCGTTCATCATGTCGGTTTCGCCCGATAGCTTATTGATTTCGAGTTGAAGCATTTCGTTTTCGGTGATGGTGCCAATGTTGTAACGACCTTCGGCATAGCGGTAAAGGGTGTCGGCCGCAGCATAGTTGGAGGTGGCTATGTCGAGGTTGGCCTGTGCCGTAGCCAAACCAAAGTAGAGGTTTGATGCTTGCGAGGCTACCAGCTCCAACGCTTCGTTGTAGTTCTTCTTTGCTTCGCGGAAGCGGATAGGCTCGATGCGCTTGTCCCACTTCAACGAATTATAGCCCAATAGCGTTTGTTGATAACCGATAACTAAGGGTTGCGAGTTGTAGGCGGTTGCGTCGTTCTCGAACTCGTCGAGACGTGTCAGGCTGCTACGAACAAAGAAGCTACCACCGGTAAGCGGAATGTTTTGGTTGATGGTAAAGGTAACATCCGTGTTCAGTTGGTTTTGCTTGATGAATAGGTTGGTGCCGTCGGGTTGGGTAATCTTGTTGATTTGCTCGTTGAAAGTGGGGTTCGAGGTCATGGTGAGCGATGGCAAATAGTTGGCCTTGTAGAAACGATAGTTCCAATAGGCCGAACGGTAGGTGTGACGAGCGGCTTGTGCTTGGGGCGAGTGTTCTTGCGCAATGTAGATGGCATCGACCAACGAAAGGCTCATGACATCTTGCGCCACAGACATTCTGCCCGTCAAAAGGAGTGCGATAAACAATATAAAGCTGCTTTTTTTCATATTTAAAACTTGTTTTAATTTCATAGGTTTCTACTTATTTATATAACAAAAACCGTGCCAAACTTTTATTTTGCTGATTATCAAGGATGTAATGTTCTGCGGATGGGTAAAATGGTGTGCGTTTTTGCACAAATTATGTGCGATTTCGCACACTTAAAACAGCGACTTTTGCCATTTTTCAAGAAATCACAACAAACAAAAAGTGTAGTATCGCTTATCTTCAAGCAATTGGTTGCATGCTACTTTTATTTTTCTTAACTTTGCCCTCAATATGGAAAAACAAGGTAAAATATTCATCGTAGATGATAATGAGGATGTGCTGATAGCATTGCATTATATGCTGGAGCCTTTTGTGGAAAAGGTGAGGGTAACTACACAACCTTCGCGCATAGAACATTACATCTCTACCTTCCAACCCGACGTGATTCTGCTGGACATGAACTTCAGCAAGGATGTTGTGAGCGGTCAGGAGGGGTTCTATTGGTTGGAAAAGATTCTTGCTATCGACCCCCAAGCTGTAGTTGTTTTTATAACAGCCTATACCGATACTGAACGGGTGGTAAGAGCAATCAAGGCCGGAGCAACCGACTTTGTTTCGAAGCCGTGGGACAAAGAGCAATTGCTATCCATCATCTCGTCGGGGGTGAAACTGAAAAGGTCGAGAATAGAAGAGTCGAAGCCGAAAGAGGTGATTGCTGTTTTGAACGAAGGAAACAATCAGTTGCCTACCATCATCGGCCAGTCGCCCGCCATGCAAGAGGTATTCAGGAAGATTCAGAAATTGGCAGAGGCCGAAGCCAACGTGCTGATATTGGGCGAAAACGGTACAGGAAAAGACTTAGTGGCACATGCCATTCATCACTTCTCGCCCCGACAAGGCAAGCCCTTTGCAAGCATCGACATGGGCAGTATTCCCGAAACCATCTTCGAAAGCGAACTGTTTGGCTACGAGAAAGGCGCATTTACCGGTGCCAAAGATTCGAAAGCCGGACGAATGGAGATTGCAAAGGAGGGTACATTGTTCTTGGACGAGATAGGCAACTTGTCGTATGACATGCAAAGCAAGTTGCTCACCGCCATCGAAAAACATGAAATATCTCGCTTAGGCTCCACACGCAAAACATCCATCAATGTGCGATTGATTTGTGCTACCAATGCCGACATAAGAAGCATGATAGAAGAGGGAAAATTCCGCCAAGACTTATACTATCGCATCAACACCATCGAGATAAAAATGCCTCCCTTGCGCGAGCGAGGCGAAGACATACTGCTGCTGGCCGAACACTTTATGCAACACTATGCCAAAAAAAGCAAAAAGAAGATAGAGGGAATAAGCCGCGAAGCCAAACAAAAGCTGATGCGGTATAATTGGCCGGGAAACGTACGCGAATTGCAACACTTGATGGAACGAGCCGTAATCTTTGCCGATGATAAAATATTGAAACCATGCGATTTCGATTTCCAACCAACAACCATTGAGGAGAAAGCTATCGAAACGGTAGATACCTTCAACTTGGAAGAAATGGAAAGAAACACCATCGAAAAAGCGGTGAAGAAAGCTAACGGAAACCTGAGCTATGCCGCCGAATTGTTGGGCATCACCCGCTATGCGCTATATAGAAAGATAGAGAAACTTGGCCTATGAGTAAATACCACACCATCCGAATTGTATTGATAGCCTTGTCGCTGGTAGCTATATCGGTGGCCTCTGTCTATTTGTATCAAGCAAAACTCTTTTTCTGCTTGGTCTTTTCGGTGGTTATTGTGTTGGTGCTTATCGCTTGCCTGTGTAGCCTGCAAAAGAACAACTTTCTCTTGATAGAAAGGTTGGTGGATAGCTTACGCTACAAGGACTTTTCGTTGAACTTCTCGCTAAAAGGAAAGAATGCAACGGAGCGAAAGTTGCGGTCGGGCATCAACGAGGTGGTGGTGGATTTCCGTAAACAATTGGCCGAACACGAAGAACGATACAAATATTATGAAACGTTGTTCGACACCGTAGATAGCAGCCTGATTGTTGTGGACGAGAAAGAGAATGTGCAATGGATGAACCGAGTTGCCGTACAAGATCTATGCGGCCACGCCATCCATTCGGTGGACGAGCTGAACGAACTGAATCCAAACTTTGCACAACAACTGGCCAAACTGCATGTGGGCGAAGTAAAAGTAATCAAACTTTTCAAAGAAGAGGTGATACAAGAGATGGTTGTCACCATGACCGAATACACCACCAAAGGATTCAAATACCGCCTATATTGCTTCACCAATGTACGCTCGTTGCTCGAAGAAAATGAAATGGAGGCATGGCAGAAGTTGGTTAGGGTGTTGACACACGAAATCATGAACTCCATCGCGCCCATCATATCCCTAAGCGAAACAATGGTGGAGCGAATAGAACAAGACAACCAAGGCGAACAATCCATTGAGATGATAGTGCATGGCATGAAGGTGATTCATCGCCGAAGCAAAGGGCTGCTGGAGTTTGTGGAGAATTATCGAAAACTATCGCGCATGTCGTCGCCATTACTGGCCTATATCAAGGTGGGCGACTTGCTGGCCGACATCAAGAAGTTGTTTAATAATCCCAAGATTGCCTATAGCTACAACATCGAAGACAAGGAGCAACTACTCTTCATCGACCGTTCACAGATTGAGCAAGTACTCATTAACTTGCTGAAGAATGCCGAAGAGGCTTGCAACGAGCAACCCCATCCGTTGATTGTAATCACTACCCGCTATCAGCAAGAGAAAAACCTGTTTAGTATCAGCATCACCGACAATGGGCATGGCATCTTGCCCGAGGTGCAAGACAAGATTTTCGTGCCTTTCTTCACCACCAAGCAACGAGGTTCGGGCATCGGCCTGAGCCTGTGCAAACAAATTATGACATTGCACGGCGGTAGCATATCGGTGAAGAGCGAAGAGGGCGTAGGCTCTACCTTTACACTGAAGTTTTTCTGCAAGTAAGTTTTTTCCCTCATAAAGCGCTTGTATATACACAAATATTCGTACTTTTGTGTAGAAAAACAAGAATCACTTACCTTCATGAAAAACTTCATACTGAAACATGGAAAGGAAATCCTTACACTTCTCTTCGGAATAGGTGTATGGCTTTTTTGGAGTAACCTTTATTGGGGACATTTGCTTTACCAAGAATTGCTACAAATGTTTCTGTTCGATGCCGATTATTGGCACGAACGAATGGCCGTAGCAGGCGGATTTGCCGACTATGTGGCAGAGTTCTTAACGCAATTCAGCTATATCCGTTACCTCGGTGCTGCTATCATGGCTGTTCTTTTCATGCTTATCCAACGATTGGTGTGGAAGATTGCCAAATGCAGTGGCGCTTCGTCGCAATACTATCCGCTATCCTTCTTGCCGGCACTGTTGTTATGGGGCGCTATGTGCAACGAAGATATGTTGCTATCACTGCCCATCGCCTTGCTACTTGTGCTATTGGCCATACGTACCTACCAAGCTATTGAACAGCAACGCTGGAAATCGATCTTTTCACTACTGATTATTCCTATTTTGTATTGGCTGGCCGGGGCTGCACACTTTGTATTTGTGTTGTGGCTTGCCTTTGCGCTTTGCACTTCGGCATCGAACAGCAAGAAGGGATGGCTCGTTGCTGCACTCTCCCTACTCATTGCCCTTGCAACGCCCTACATCGCGGGCCATTACCTACACTACCCCATGCAACGATTGTTCTTAGGGTTGAACTATTTCCGCTCGCCAGAGGTTTATCCCTTGCTCATTCCACTTTCGGCACTCAGCTTGGCAATAGTGCCTTGGGCAATGAAGATGCTGCCAGCAATGAACAAGCAGGCAAGTGTCAAATCGATTGGGTTGGGCATGCTGGTGTTTGTGGGCGGTGGCTATTTTGTTTCGTTGCAAATGGACACCAAGCGCGAAGAGGTTTTCCAATACCACCAACTGACTTGTCGCAACGATTGGGGAAAAATCATTGCCATGGCGGAGGAACAATCGCCCACCGAGCCATTGGCCGTGAGCTGCTTGAACTTGGCATTGGGCAAAACCGGACAACTCACCTCGCGCATGTTCCACTTCTACCAATATGGCATTCAAACCTTGCTCCCTGTCTATAGTCCCGGCTTCATCACACCGATTATAGCCAGCGAAATGAGCTACCACCTGGGCATGATAAACGAAGCATACCGCTATGCTTTCGAAGGCATACAGGGCACACTGAACTACCGCAAAAGTGCCCGCCTATACAAGCGTCTGGCCGAAACCAGTTTGCTGAACGGTAATTACGAAGTGGCCGAACGCTACTTGCTTGCCTTGCAAAAGACCATCTATTACCGAAAATGGGCCACACGCACCATGGAGTACGTAAGGAAACCGGAACTGATAGCGCAACACCCCGAATGGAAACGCTTGCTTCAGTACCGATTCAAGAACGATTTCCTGTTCAGCGAACAGCAAATGCCCGCTATCTTGCTCGAACTTTTCTACACCAACTCGTCCAACGTACTGGCTTTGGAGTATCTCTATGCACACCTCTTGCTGAATCACGACTTCAACACCTTGTTGCAATACATTTCGCTGATGAACGAAGCCGGATACAAGCAGGTGCCACGCAGCATACAAGAGGCCTTGACCCACTATTGGCGCGAGCATTACGACGACTATAGCGGCATGCCCTTCAGGGTATCGCAAGATATAGCACGCGAGATGGAAGAGTTTGCCAAGGTATTCAACTTTGCGGCAAACAAGCAAGAGTTGTTGGAGGCACGCTTCGGCAAAACCTATTGGTACTATTTATACAGAATAAGCAATTAGCATACCATGAAAAAGTATTTTCTATATACACTAATGTTTGTAGCCATCCTTTCGGCATGCAAACGCGAAGTTACGAACCCTACCCTCGTCAACGAGTTTCCACCCATCTACCCCGACTACGTGGGTGTGACCATTCCGGTAAACATTGCGCCCATGAACTTCGACATAGACGAAGCGACCAATCCCTACTTAGACGTAACGGTGAAAGGGGGCAAAGAGGGCAGCCTGCATGTGCAAGGCAACGTAGCGCAATTCCCCTTGAAGCAATGGAAAGCGCTTTTGGCAAAGAACCAAGGAGATAGCTTGGTATTCACCGTCAGCGTGCAACGCGAAGGTGGCTGGACACAATACCGCGACTTCTCCATGTACATCAGCAACGACTCCATAGAGTATGGCGTGGCCTATCGTCTGGTTGCCCCCGGCTATGTGGCCTTTGGAAAGATGGGCATCTACGAGCGCGATTTGTCTTGCTTCGACGAGCACAAAGTGGTAGAGAACACCCTCGTTCCGCTGATGTGTGTCAATTGTCACAGTGTGAACAAAACCAATCCCGAGCAACTGAGTCTGCACATCCGTGGCAAGCATGGTGCCACCCTGATGCAAATAGGTGGTGAAGCAGAATTGCTCAACACCAAGACCGACTCTACCCTTGCCGCCTGTGTCTATCCCTATTGGCATCCTACGGGCGAATACATTGCCTACTCTACCAACGACACCAAGCAGGTGTTCCACTCGGCAAAAGAGAAAATCATCGAGGTATATGACAACGAATCGAACGTAATGGTGTATCATCCCCAAACGCACACCTTGCTACGCACCGCGTTATTGGAGCAAACCACCGCGTTCGAAACCTTCCCCGCCTTCTCGCCCGACGGCCGAACGCTCTACTTCTGCTCGGCCAGCGCAAAGGAGCTGCCGAAGGATTACGACCAGATTCGTTACGACCTCTGTAGCATTGCCTTCAATCCCGAAGATGGTACATTTGGCAATCAAATTGATACACTTATCCATGCATCAAGCGCAGGGAAAAGTATCTCGTTCCCCCGCCCCTCGTACGATGGCCGCTACCTGATGTACACGCTTTTCGACTATGGCAACTTCTCTATCTGGCACAAGGAGGCCGACCTTTGGCTATTAGACCTGCAAACAGGCGAGCAACGCCCACTCACCACCATCAATAGCGACGATACCGAGAGCTTCCACAACTGGAGCAGCAACTCGCGTTGGTGCGTCTTCAGCAGCCGCCGCGACGATGGCCGCTACACCCGCCTCTACTTCTCGCACATCAGCCAGGAGGGAGTAGCCGCCAAGCCATTCTTAATGCCGCAAGAAGATCCTATCGAATACTACAAAGAGCTGCCCTACGCGTATAATGTGCCCGATTTCATCAATCAACCCATCGACGTAAACAGCCAATCGCTGGGCGAAGGACTTCTTTCCGACGAGCGCATACAGATAACGGCTAAAGCAGCCAAGTAGCCCCTAACAATGCAAGATGATACTAAACTGATAAAATAGTATCAGTGTAATAGGCAATGATTCGCTATTTTTGCTGTTAAAAAGAGAAATAGGCATGAAAACACTTCGGATAATTACATTAGCACTAAGTTTGTTTCTACTAATGGCTTGTGGAAACAACCAACCATCAACGCTCACACTAAAGCGTACAGCTGAAACTGAAAAGTTGTTGGCCAACCTCACAAACCTACCCGAACAGGGGTTCCTCTTTGGCCACCACGACGACACCAACTATGGCATCAATGCCGATGGCACCGGATGGGAGTTTGAAGCAGGCCGCTCGGACGTGCAAAGCGTATGTGGCGATTACCCCGGCATCATCAGCTTCGACCTTGGCGAGTTGGAACTTGGTGGCGAAGTAAGCTTAGACAAAGTTCCTTTCGATAAAATCAAGCAAGAAATCATTAACCAATACCTACGTGGCGGTATGAGCTCCATCAGTTGGCACCTACGCAACCCCAAAACAGGGGGCGATTCGTGGGATGTATCCGACACCACCGTTGTACGCTCCATCCTTCCCGATGGCGAACTGCACGAAACCTTTATCGGTTGGCTGAACATCATGGCCGATTTCCTGAACTCACTACAAACACCCGAAGGGGTGAAGGTGCCGGTTCTGTTCCGTCCTTGGCACGAACACACTGGCAGTTGGTTCTGGTGGGGACAAAAACTTTGCAGTGCCAGCGAATACAAAGCCCTGTGGAGAATGACCGTGGAGCAATTGTCGCTGAAAGGCGTTGACAACTGCCTATACGCCTACTCGCCCGGCACCGAACCGCAAAACGAAGCGCAATACTTAGAGCGCTATCCCGGCGACGACATCATCGACCTTATCGGCTTCGACACCTATCAAAGCAACAACCGACCGATGTACCTATATGGTGTACAACGCATGCTCGCCATTATCAAGAAAATTGGTAAAGAGCACAACAAAGTCATTGCCATTACCGAAACCGGATTCGAGGGTGTTCCCGATGCCGAATGGTGGACAGGCACACTGCTGCCGGCCATACAAGACTATCCTATCAGCTACGTATTGGTGTGGCGCAACGCTCGTGAGCGTACTTCGCACCACTATGCTCCCTATCCCGGTCACCCCTCGGCCAACGACTTTGTCAATTTCTACAACGAGCCCAGAACCCTGTTTGCCAAAGATGTAGATTTATATAAGTAGTGAGTGTAGGGACGCAAAATTCCCCTCCTTCGGGAAGGAGGGGTGCCTTTAGGCGGGGTGGTAGGTTTTATGCGTCCGCAGTAATCAAATAGAAATACCTTAATATATTATGATGGACTTCAAAGAAAAAGTACAAGTTCTATTACGCAAGCACGAAGAGCTGCTAAGCAGAAAGAACAACCCTGTAGAAGAAAACAATGGTGTATTTACACGCTATCAATATCCGATACTGACCGCCGAACATACCCCCATCTTTTGGAGGTACGATTTGGACGAACAGACCAACCCCTTCCTCATGGAGCGCATCGGTATCAACGCCACCTTCAATTCGGGTGCCATTAAGTGGAATGGTAAGTACCTGTTGGTGGTGCGCGTCGAGGGTTACGACCGCAAGTCGTTCTTTGCCGTGGCCGAAAGCCCCAATGGCATAGACAATTTCCGCTTTTGGGACTATCCCATCACCATGCCCGACGATGTGATTCCTGCCACCAACATCTACGACATGCGCCTCACCGCCCACGAAGATGGATGGATTTATGGCATCTTCTGCGCCGAGCGTCACGACGATAACGCACCGACAGACGATTTGTCGTCGGCCACAGCCACAGCCGGTATTGCCCGCACCAAGGATTTGAAGAACTGGTATCGCTTGCCCGACCTGAAGAGCAAGAGCCAACAACGCAACGTAGTGCTTCACCCCGAATTTGTGGATGGTAAATATGCCTTCTACACCCGTCCGCAAGACGGATTCATCGATGCCGGTAGCGGTGGAGGCATTGGCTGGGCACTAGTAGATGACATTACCCATGCCGAAATCAAGGAAGAAACCATCATCGACCAACGCTACTACCACACCATCAAGGAGGTGAAGAACGGCGAAGGTCCTCACCCCATCAAGACCGACAAAGGTTGGTTGCACCTGGCCCACGGTGTACGTGCTTGTGCCGCCGGCTTGCGCTATGTATTATATATGTATATGACCGCCTTGGACGACCCCACCAAGCCCATTGCCACCCCCGGCGGCATGCTGATGGGTCCGGTAGGCGACGAGCGCGTGGGCGACGTCAGCAACGTACTGTTCACCAACGGCTGGATAGCCGATGACGATGGCAAGGTATTTATCTACTACGCCTCGTCGGATACTCGCATGCACGTTGCTACCTCTACCATCGACCACTTGGTGGACTATTGCCTGAACACCCCAAGCGACGGCCTTACCACCACCTCATCGGTAGAAGCCATCAAGAAACTAATTGATAAGAATTTAAAAGTAGTCAAGTAGTGAGTAGTCAAGTAGAAATGTAGGGACGCGAAACTCCCAATTCTCCTCCTTCCGGAAGGAGGAGTACCCGTAGGGGGAGGTGGTAGGTTTTATGCGTCCGCAAATCATAAATCATACATCATAAATCATAAATCTATATCCCATGGTAACATTAAAAGAAAAAATTGGTTATGCATTAGGTGATGCCGCAGCCGGCGGTATTACATGGAAAGTAATGTCTATTGCCTTCCCCCTCTTCTTTACAAACGTATTCGGACTAACCGTAGCCGACACCGCCACCCTGATGTTGGTAGCCCGATTGTTCGATGTAGTTACAGACCCCATCATGGGTTCTATTGCCGACCGCACCCGTTCGCGTTGGGGCACCTATCGCCCTTGGCTCATCTATGGAGCCATTCCGTTCGGCCTCATCTTTGCCCTCCTGCTCTACACACCCGATTTCGGAATGACAGGCAAGCGCATCTATGCCTATACCCTCTACCTGCTTATGATGGCCATCTATACGGCCGTGAATGTGCCTTACGGTTCGTTATTGGGTGTAATGACCGACGACGATAACGAAAAGAACCAATTCTCATCCTACCGCATGGTGGGAGCCTATGCAATGGGCTTCATCACCCTGCTTTCGTTCCCCTACTTGCAAAAGATGGTGGGCGGCACCGAGGCACATCAATATGCCGTGTTGGGTGCAGGATTGGGCGTTGTAGCCGCAGCCATGACATTGGCTTGCGGTTTGCTCACCAAAGAGCGTTTGAAACCCGTCCGTGCCGATAAGTTCTCGTTGCGTCCCTTTGCCGATTTGCTGAAGAACAAGCCTTGGATATACCTCACACTGATTGGTATCTGCACCAACTTCTTCAACGGTTTCCGCTATGCCGTAGCCGGCTACCTGATAACCTACTGCCTCAACGGTGATGTCACCGTAAACGGCCTCATCATCAACTACACCGTGTTCATGACCTTTGGCGAAGTAACCTGTATGATTTTTGGCGGTTTGTCGCCTAAGTTCACCCGTTGGGTAGGTTCCAAGAAAAAAGCGTTCAACATTGCCGCACTTATCTGCATTGTATTCTCGGTAGCCTTCTACTTTGTCCCCATGGATCCCGCTTATATCTGGGTGATGGTAGCACTTGTCATACTCACATCTATCGGTGTTGGATTCTACTCGCCCCTCTTATGGTCGATGTATGCCGATGTAGCCGACTATGCCACCGAAAAGAACGGCACCTCATCTACCGGTTTGATATTCTCCAGCGGCACCATGGCGCAGAAATTCGGTTCGGCCATCTCCGGTTCGTTGGTAGCCATCTTGTTGGGTATTGCCGGCTTCATCTCCGGTAGCGACCCTGCCACCGGCGAAACCATCATTACCATTACCGACCAAGAGGCCGTGAAAGAGATGATTTGGTTGCTCTTCTCCATCATTCCGGCATTCATTGTGCTCGTTATGATGTTCTTGCTTCATAAATACCCCATCAAGAAGTAAGCCGTTGTGCTATGCAAAGCCATCAGATAGAAACCCTTAAAGCCGAGGTGAAGGATGTGTTGGAAAACAACATCCTTCGCTTTTGGCTACAGATGCGCGATGCCGAGCATGGAGGCTTCTACGGACAGATGACCGGCAACGGCCGCTTAATGAAGCAAGCCGATAAAGGTGCCATCCTAAATGCCCGCATCCTATGGACTTTCTCTGCCGCCTATCGCATGCTGAAGAAAGAGGAATATCTGCAGATGGCTACCCATGCCAAGCGTTTCCTCATCGACCACTTCTACGACAAGGAGTTTGGTGGAGTCTATTGGTCGCTGAACTACAAAGGTGAACCCGTCGATACCAAGAAACAAATCTATGCATTAGGATTTGCCATCTACGGACTGAGCGAATATGTCCGCGCCACGGGCGATGAAGAGGCCCTACAATATGCCATCAAGCTATTCCACTCCATCGAAGAGCATAGTTTCGACACCGTAAAGAACGGCTATTTCGAAGCCTTCACCCGCCAATGGACCGCGATTGCCGATATGCGCCTCAGCGAAAAGGACAGGAACGAGTGCAAAACCACGAACACCCACCTGCACATCCTGGAGCCATATACCAACCTATACCGCGTTTGGAAAGACGATACGCTGAAGCAACAATTAGGAAACCTTATCCGCCTCTTCTGCGACAAGATAGTGAACCCCACAAGCGGCCACTTGGAACTCTTCTTCGATGACGATTGGAACAGCAAGTACGCCATGTACTCCTATGGACACGACATCGAAGCCGCCTGGTTGCTTCACGAAGCCGCCATAGTGTTGGGCAACGAAGCGTTGCTTCAGCAGGTGGAACCACTTGTAAAGCACTTGTCCCATGCAGCCGACGAAGGACTAACCCCCGATGGCACCATGATTTACGAAACAATACTTTGCCGTAACCATACCGACCGCGACCTGCATTGGTGGGTACAAGCCGAGAACATCGTCGGCCACCTCAAACTATACCAATACTTCAAGGACGAAACAGCCTTGCACACAGCCCTACGCTGTTGGGAATTTGTAAAAACCCACCTCATCGACTACGCGAATGGCGAGTGGCACTGGAGCATCCGCGCAAACGGCTCGGTAAACCTCGACGACGACAAGGCCGGCTTCTGGAAATGCCCCTACCACAATAGCCGCATGTGCATAGAGGCGATAGAACGGTTTTAGTAATAGAATATTGTTTTTAGGGCATAATCCACCGTAAGTGCATAGCCCTATGAATGTTGTAAATTTAAAGAGAGAATGCTCACGATGAACTATTTAAATTGAGAAGCTATTTTAGACACTCTAGAGGAAACACTACCGACACACTAAAAGAAACACTACTTAAACTATTGTTACAAACATAAAGTAGGGCACTCCATAGCGAAGTGCCCTACTCTAATTCTCCATCATCATAACTTGATGAATATACTCTACATCTTTGTAAACGTACGCCCTTTCCAAATAATTTTATTGCCTATTATTCTTGCATATTCTCCTTTTACATAGTATTTCTCAAAAAAAGAATTAGTCAAAGATGGAATGCTGATTTCAATATAATTTATATCACTTCCTAAAGTAATGGACTCTGAGGCTATAAATAAAATACCATAGTTCATACCTCGAACATCATGAACAATTGCATTTCTATCATCGGGCATGATTGAATAGGTAAAGTCTTTTATTTTTTGAGGTATTATGATGCTGTTATTAGATTGTGAATAAATAAAATCATAGTTTTTAATAGGAAAAATATTTGTCGGTATGATAGAAATTATAAGTTCTCCTCTATCGTATGGAATCTGAAAACTTATCTCCAAACTATCTTTGCTTAAATATTCAACAGTACTTCTTAATACTTTGTATCCAGAAGCAATTGTTTGATATGGATTTTGTGAATTCAATTCTAAGAAATCATTATTAACCCTTTTGAAAGTGCATACAGCCAATGTATCATTATACCAATAGGGATAGGAAGGATGCTTTTCGATATAATAAAAGAGACTATCTGTTATCACAATTTCTCTTCCTGTTTCATCATTATATCTATTAATTTGTTGGGCATATACGCCCAACAAATTAAAGAATAAAATTACAAAAACACTCAATATTTTCATTATTACCTTTATTTTAACAACTGACTTTGTTCTTGAAGGAAACGAGAGTATGAATATATACTTGGATATACATATTGCCCATTATTATCAACAATTCTACCTACAGAATGAACATTTATACCTTGTAAATTGTTTGTTCTACCAGGGAAAGATGTATCATAGGAATATTGTATACGATACGCTTCTATCTCCATGTTGCTGATCATTCCTGCTCTATTGCGCATAGGAGCAGAAATTCCTGCATTATACAATTCTCCGCCTTTCGAAAATCGCAGACCGCAATTTGTCAAAGATTGCCTTACATGGCTAATTTCATGCAATGACAAAGCATCAGAAGATGTTTCAATCAATACTCTTCCGTCATCAGCTTTCTTCACATGGTGTTCACCACCATCCGTTTTGCTGAATGCATACACATTGTTTTTATCATTACTCAACACATCTATATCATTTAAACTAGTTTGGAGATATGAAATACGTTCTTGGTTTTCAGCAATCTGAGCTTTCAGCCTATTCACTTTCTTGTCACTTAAACCTCCTTCATCCAACTTGGATTGTTTCTTGGCATTTTCTTGTTTCAAAGATTGCATTTTCTTTTCTACTCTTCTCTTTAAGTGTTCAGCTTCTTCCACATCTTCCCACTCCATTCCTATAGGATCAATCCTATTTATAGGATTATTAGCACAATATCCATATGAACTCATAGAATAGTACTTTTCAACCAATGGATCAACTACATGCCAACGGCCAAGAGTAGCATCATAGTGTCTTGCCCCATAGTCGTACCACTTGGTCTTGTCGTCCCACTCCTTGCCATTGTACTTGTAATCCTGTACACTGCCATTTGCAGCAAACAAGCCTCCGAATGGGTTGTAGTGGTTGGTTTCAACTACACTACCGCTACTGTTTATTACTACACGATTGTTTCCTTGATGGTCTTTCAGGTAGTAATAATAGGTATTGGTGGTTAAATCCACATAACCCTCATCCGTCAGCAAGCGTTTGGCTGTTCCGTTTTCATAGATCACGTTGCTACTACCATCAATGAGAGTAACTACACTCGGCAAAGATAGTGCAAGCCGAGAGGAGAACAAAATAAATCTATTTATTTTTTATCCCGAGGCGCAGCCTATCTCATCAAAGAGGGTAAAATACAGAAAAACAAAAGAGGGTAAACCAAATTTAGTTGGATTACCCTCATAATTAGATATACTTTTATTTACTTTAATCAATCAGATTCAAATTCATCAAAAGATTCTTCTATAGTCATCGTT
>JAGBWA010000001.1 GCA_017630035.1 Bacteroides sp. | reverse complement strand
TCCTATTAGCACTACACTCCATCCCATCATTAAATATAGTATAAGCGATAGGCGAGGGTAGCGGCCAAGCAGAAATATCTTGTAAAAAGTGCCTCCAATAGCAACTGCCCATAGCAAACCGAAAACTACCCAACCTAATGCACCTCCTACTACGCCAATGCAAATAGGTGTGTACGATGAGGCTATCATGATGTAGATGCCTATATGGTCGAGTAGTCGCAACACGCGTTTACCTTTACCAGGCTTCCACCAATGATATAGGGTGCTACATGCATACATAATCAGCATGCCGCACGTAAAGAATGTTACTCCGAAGGCATGTTTCCAATTGGCTTCATAACTTAGTTTAAGAATGAGCCATGCCATTGAAAGCGTAAATAACACGCCAACCAAGTGGGTTAGCGTGTTAAGTACTTCTTCTTTGCTTCTTCCTAATAAACTCATTTCACTACTTCGCTTTGTGGTGCGCCCAAGTATGAGCGTTTCAATCCGCCAAAGTCAATCATAACTTTTTGTAATACTAACGATTGGTCAAGCGGACGGATGCGCAAAGTGTGCTTATCTTTCTTCGCTACTTGATGCTTAGTATCGGTAGAAATAACATGTTCAGATTGCCATCTGCCCAACTCTCCACGATAATGTCCGTTGACGTTTACTATTTGTTCTTCGCCTCCATCAATGCTGATTGCATAGCGCATACCATTGTAGTCGTTGAAGTTCAATGTAGACGAGCACACAACGTGTACGGTGGCTTCACCGGATGCGTCGGTCACAAAGTCATATTCCAAATACATTTCAGCATCGGGCGTGTTGGTATATGGTTGTGTAGTAATGGCCGATCCTTCGCGTCCAAGGTTAGGAATCACTACCCATTGAGTGGTGCTTCCGTTCATGCGGCGTGTGAAGTTTTCGGCAAGTACTGATACGTAGCCATCAGCTTCTTGATATACAGGAGGTGCTGGTGCGATGCGTGGCTCGGGGAGGCGAGTTGTGCGTGGAGCAGTTTGACGACGTGGCTCTTGCCAGCTACGATATCCAATGTGGTGTTGACTCATGATGTGATTCCACTTGCCATTAGCCATTACATGGTGATAACGATGTGTTAGTACAGAGTCGCGTTTGAAGCATTCATCTACCTTGTCTGCCCAAACATTGGCTTCAATGTTTTGTTCTTTTGCCAATTGTGCGTTCATAGCAGCTGCATAGTACATTTCGTAGAGGTTAGCACATGCTTGGATAGGGAACAATACCAATTGATCGAAAGCATCGCGATAGGCTTCGGGAAGGATGTAATACAAGCGCAATGCATCCAATTCCAATGCTTTGTAATCGTCCTTTACGCGTTGCCATTCGTTATAGTTTTCCAAGCTATAAGTGCGTTGAGTAAGCATTTCGGGTGTAACACGACGATTGTATTTGGTATAAGTATCAATCAATCGAGCAGCTTCTACGGCATACTCTTCGCCAAATTGTGTAGCGCAGAAGTCTTGTGTATGCTTCAAGAGGTTATCTGGATTGTATTGAGTAGGATCCCATGCTTGATCCAAGAAGAATTGGATAGGATATTCCATAGGCTTTAAGTCGCCTACATTCAATACCCAAATTTCGCGTACACCATGCAAGTAGGTCAAATTCATTTGTTCCCACATGCGTTGAATTTGTGTGATGTTCATCCACTTAGAGTTGCGTGGTGCACCTACGTAATCTACGTGATAGTACATACCATATCCACCCTTGCGAGGTTTAGCATCGAGTGCAGGAAGTCTTCTTACGTTACCCCAGTTGTCGTCGCACAAAAGTAGGGTTACATCATCGGGTACACGCATACCCTTGTCGTAGTAGTCTTGTACCTCTTTATATAACGCCCATACTTGTGGAGTTTCTTTAGCCTTCTTGCCAGTTACTTTTTCGATAATCTTTCGTTGGTCTTTTACGATTTTCTCTAAGAGTTTAGTGTTAGTATCGGGGCTCATCGCTTCGTCGCCATCGCCACGCATAGCCAATGTAATAACCGCTTCCCAATCTTTGCAACGCTCCATGCCTTGTTGCCAGAAGTCGCGCAACACTTTTCCGTTAGTAGCATAATTCCATTCGCCAGTACCACGACGCTTCCAGTCTTGTTGCGCCATACCCATAGGTTCGTGGTGAGAAGTACTCATTACGATACCCATTTCGTTAGCCAACGGGCCATTCATAGGGTCGTCATCGTAGAAAGCACTATTCCACATAGCAGGCCACATGAAGTTACCGCGCAAGCGAAGTACCAATTCAAATACCTTTTCGTAGAATTTGCTATTGAATCCACCAAATGTATCAGCTGCCCAGTTGCCTAAGCATGGCCATTCGTCGTTCAAGAAGATACCACGATACTTCACGGCAGGTTCGCCATCAGTATAGCTACCAGGGGCAATGCTGATAGTGTTGTGCTTATCGGCTGGTACATCTGCCCAATAGTACCATGGCGACACACCCATTTGTTTAGATAGCTCATATATACCATAAATAGCACCGCGCTTGTCGCTACCCGCAATTACAACGGCCTTCTCGATGCCTTCGAGTGGGTTGTCGATAGTTTGCAATACATATTTTTCGCGTTTGCCTTTCAGTTCGTTTCCGTCTATTTTCCCATTAGCAATAAGTTGCTTAATCCATTGGCTTTCGATGGTACCAATAATCAATGCTTGTTGACCATTTGGTGTATAGATAAGTTGTGGGGTAATGCCAGTTACGGCATTGGCATCGTTCAGCAAGTTGTTTACGGCTCGCATCACGCCTTTGTCTTCTTGTTCATCAACCAAAATAGGCAATGCTTTGCCATTGGCAATCCAAACAAATCCGTCCGAATTGTAGTTTACAAATGTGCCTACTGCCTTTATCGGCATAGATATTGCTATCATTACAACGAGTAGCAATAATGCTTTCAAATTCTTTCTCATAGTTTATCCTTTTTTATGGGTGTTATTCTTTTTTGCAAAGATAATACAATTTTTTGTCTTATCTGGCATTTGCTACATACTCTTTCTTCTTTTATAATTTTTCCTATTTAGAATTTCTCTAAACAGAAATATTTGCTTATCTTTGCAACCGTTTTGAAAAAAAGGTGAAAAGGTGAAGCAATCATTTCGACATATTTCCTTGTCTGTATCATTCTTGATACTCTTTGTGGGCTATCAAGTTTGCATCACTTGCTTCTCGCATGTTCACTATGTAAATGGGGTGATGATTGCTCACTCGCACCCCTATGCTGACGACGAACACTCGCACTCGGAAGCAACTTTCTCCTTGCTTGCAGATTTGTCGCATTTCTCATCATTAATAACCGAGGCCATTGTTGTATCTCCTCCCAATTGGGTGGTGTTGTCGGTAATGGGTGTTTGTCCATCCGATGTTTCCTTGCCGGCCTCATATACTTCTTACTTCTCATTACGCGCCCCTCCTTATTGTGTGTCTATTTAATCCATTTAATTATTTGGCGAAATATTAATACACACAATTTTAGATTATTCAATGAAGAAATATATTTTTTCGTTGATGCTCATGGTTATGGGCATCAATGTTATGCGTGCGGTTACTCCAATTAAAGAAGGTAACCAAATAGCTGGACATGTAATAGAGAAAGATACAGAAGAGAGCATCCCCTATGCTACTATTTTGATTGTAGGCACTAATTTAGGTACAACATCGAACGATGGTGGGCACTTTAGCTTTACCGATTTGAAGGCAGGTAAATATACGTTGCGCGTTTCGTCGGTGGGATATATCACGCAAGAGAAAGAGGTCGTAGTATCGGATAACTCAACCTCGTTGCTACACATTCAGATGGTGCCCGACAATTTTATGACCGATGAGGTAGTTGTATCGGCCAATCGCAATGAAGTGAGCCGAAAAGAGGCACCCGTAGTGGTGAATGTGTTGAGTCAGAAGCTATTCGAAACCGTTAATTCGCCCGACTTAGCCAAGTCGTTAAACTATCAATCGGGGGTGCGTGTGGAGAATAATTGTCAGAATTGTACCTTTCCACAAGTGCGCATCAACGGATTGGAAGGCCCATATTCACAGATACTAATCAATAGTCGCCCCGTAATGAGTGCGCTTAGTGGTGTGTATGGCCTTGAGCAAATACCTGTGAACATGATTGAACGTATCGAGGTGGTGCGTGGAGGAGGTTCGGCTTTGTTTGGTGCTAATGCCGTAGCTGGTACTATCAACATCATTACGAAAGATCCGATTAACAACTCTTTCCAGTTCAATACTAACTTTACGAGCATGGGTGGCGATACGTGGGAGCAATACATGGGCGGCAATGTGTCGCTTGTTTCGGAAGATAATACCTATGGCATTGCCATGTACGAAACTTATCGCAACCGCAACCCCTACGATCGCGATGATGATGGCTTTTCGGAAGTAGGAAAACTCAATTCGAACACATTCGGCTTGCGTGCATACTATCGTCCTACGCACTTCAATCGCATCAGTTTAGAGTATCACACTACCAACGAGTTTCGTCGTGGAGGTAATAAATTCGACAAGCAACCGCACGAATCGGATATTACCGAGCAAACCAAACACATTATTAATAGTGGGGGAGTGACCTATGATCAATATTTAGGCGAATATCGTCACAAGATTTCGTTCTTCACCTCCATGCAACACGTAGATAGAAATAGCTATTATGGTGCCGAGCAAGATGCGAATGCTTATGGAAAGACGGACGATCTGACATGGATGGCCGGTGCTATGTATGTAGGCAACTATGATAATTTCCTTTTTGCACCATCTGTATTTACAAGCGGTATCGAATACAATCACAACGCTTTGCACGATGTTATGACTGGCTACGACCGCGACATGAAGCAAGATGTGCGTATAGCAAGTGCTTTCGTGCAAAACGAATGGAAAATAAATCGCTTGACCATCCTTGCCGGTGCCCGATTGGATAAGCATAACTTAATTGAAAATCTTATCTTTAGTCCGCGTATCAACCTACTTTATAAGCCAAACGATGCATTGCAAGCACGCATGACGTGGTCAACCGGTTTCCGTGCACCACAAGCCTACGATGAAGACTTGCACCTTACGGCCGTTGGTGGAGAAAATGTACAAACCATCCTTGCCGATGGATTAAAGGAAGAGCGTTCGAATAGCTTTAGTGGCTCAATCGATTATACTACCCATTTCGGACATTGGCAAGCCAATATCTTGGCCGAAGCATTCTATACCGATTTAAGTGATGTGTTTGTTATCGAAAGCATCTCTCCAGCCATCCAAGAGCGTCGCAATGGCGATGGCGCCCGTGTATATGGTGTGAATATCGATGCTAAAGTGGCACATGGCAAGGAGGCTACCTTCCAATTAGGATTTACCGCACAACGTAGCCGATACAAGAGTAATGAAGTGTGGACAGAGTTGGAAGATGGCACACCGCTCACCACCAAGCGAATGACTCGTACACCCGATTATTATGGTTACCTCACCTTTACCTCCGAGCCATTCAAAAACTTTGGCTTCTCACTTTCTGGCGTTTATACCGGCTCGATGCAAGTCCCTCACTTTGCCGGATACATCGAGCAAGATCGCATGGAAACTACCCCCGATTTCATCGATTGTAACTTCAAGTTGAACTACACTTTCTTGTTGAAAGAGCATGTAAAGCTACAACTCAATGCCGGTGTGCAAAACATCTTCGACCAATTCCAACGCGATTTGGATAAGGGTACCTACCGCGATGCCGGATACTTCTATGGCCCTACCGCACCGCGTAGCATCTATATTGGTATAAAGATAATGAACTAACTTTCGGTTGTTGAAAATATATAGAGGGCGACTAAATATTTTAGTCGCCCTCTAACATAGTTAATGTTATTAAATTAGCGAAGCATCGGTATTGTCAATATATAAATAATAATACCGAATATACAGAACAATGCTGCAAAACAGGCTTTTAATGAATCACGAGGATCATCTTTATGCTGCTCTTCATATTCAAAAAAAAGCTGATTCTTATGACTATTGAAAAAGCCTATAATTAGAAATGGAGATATAGCTATAAAAAGAAAAGTTCTTGTTACTATAATGTCTAAGCTATAAAGCAATAGAATTAATAAAAAAACAATAATACCACCAATATTAAACCATATCATTTGAGCTGCCCAATTATGGGAATATTCATCGTCATCAGATACATCAAATATTTTAGCAAATTTGTATAAATAATAATAATAACAATAAAATAATTTCTTCATCGCTCCATAATCATTTAAAAGGTTGTAATGTTGGAAGGCTTGGGTTCATTCCCATTTCCATTTGTTTATATATAACTTTTTCAACATAAGACTTATGTAGTTGCTTACCACCTAAAGACCAATACAACGAAATCACAGGTCCAGCGTAAGGCACAAAACCCATACTATACATAAATGTATCTAATCCGTGTTCAAGCCGCTTATCTCTTGTATTAGCTGTAAATACTCCATATACTGAAGGTGATATACCTATAAAACTTCCCAACATCGACGTTCCTTTTAACACTCTCCCAACGTTCGCAATCTTAGAAGTATTTACATACTGATTTCCAGCCCAACCATTTCTATATAATTTCGGATTCCATCCTCCCTTACTATTAAGCAATCGGAAAGTCGCGGCACTATTACGCAACTTATCTGCACCAACATCCATACCCCAAAGAAGCAAGGATTGGGATGCATTGAATCCTGCCCAATTAGAATCGCCCATATATGTACTAACACCATGAATCACCACCTCGCCATTTTCCACTGTTCCATAAGAAGTATAAGCAGTATTGGTTTGATCATTATAGGTCAACGCCTGTGCTCCATATTTGTCATAAGCAGTTTGAAACTCCTCATCGTTCATGTGATACCAAGAGTCGGATGGGAATGAATATGAACCACCACTCTGACCATACGCAGCAAAGAATCTCTCTATCTCCGCTTTATCGCTTGTACTCCAATAATCCATTCCTGTAGGATCAACATAGAGAATTGGATTATTTGCACAATAGACATAAGAGCCAAGAGAAAGATAACTTTCAGATGATGGGTCAACCGTAGTAAATCTCCTCAATGCTGCATCATAGTGGCGTGCTCCATAATCATACCAGTTCAAGCCCTTCTTGGTGTCAAGTTCCTTGCCATTGTACTTATATGGTTGTACGTTGGTCGATGTAGAGAATAAACCACCGAATGGATAGTAATAGTTGGTTTCTTGCACTATGCCGCTACTGTTTACTACAGCTCTGTTATTACCTTGATGGTCTTTCATGTAGTAGTAATAAGTGTTGGTGTTCAAATCTACATAACCCTCATCGGTAAGCAAGCGTTTGGCCGTTCCGTTTTCATAGATCACGTTTCCGCAATAGTCCGTCGTAGTGGTTGTACTGCCTATTACATGCACTGTGCGAAGTTTCTTTCCGTCGTATGTGTAGGTGTAGGTAATGGTACTTCCATCACTAAACGTAACTACTTGGGGCAAATTTAGCGAATTGTATTGAATATTCGATATATTCTTATTCAAATCTTTCGTTAAATTTCCATTTTGGTCGTAAACGTATTCATTGCTTGTGCTTGCACCGTTAATGAAGTTGGTTCCACTGGTGTAGGATGTAGCTGTTACTGCATCATCCACTCGTGTCAGTTTGTTACCATTGTAGGTATAAGTCAAGTTATCCACCAATCCGTAACTGCTTGCACCGGTTTGACCATAACGTTGCAGCTTCTTAATATTGCCGTTTTTATCGTATTCGGTCACTTTCTCCGTGTAACGGTTATTGCCATGTGTAGCATTCAGCATACGGTTCAGACCATCGTAGGTGTATTCAAATAAAATCGCCATGACTGCGATATGCAATCATGGCGACAGGATAAATAAAGGAGACTAATTGCTAGTATTGATTATAATTTGGCTATTCTTCGGAAGACAAACTTGACAAATGTTCATTGACCTTATAATAAACATACCCAATTATAGGTAATTCGAATAATAAAGAAATCCTATAATAATAACCTAATGCAATCGGTAGCAATAATTCTTCTATAAATATTAACTTAGAAATAAGTAAAATACACGGACACCATTGTAATACAGC
>JAGBWA010000052.1 GCA_017630035.1 Bacteroides sp. | reverse complement strand
GAAGGATAGCAAGTCGTCCGCTGAATCGTAGGGGTTGCCACTCGCTACGTGTGCATACTTGATATGCATAGAAATTGGCCTCTGCCTCGTTGGTAATGCCTTGCTGATGAGAGAGTTCGTGCGCATAAGTGGCGCCATATTGCGACGCTGGTACATCACCGTTCAGCGTAAACTCGCAGAAGAAGGGCATCATGCTGCCCGATACGCCCACCTTGGAGGCCAAAGGCGTGTAGAGCATCGTCTTGACGCGCGGCCGTAGGTGGAATGGGGGATGAATGCCTTGTGTTGTAGCAATCTTTTGGTAGCCGGAGACTACCTCGTCGGCTATCAGCCATTTATCCTCTTCCGTTAAGCTATCTATCTCTATGAAGTCATTGTTCAGTTGGTAGATAAATCGTTCGGCAAATGCCTTGAACGTCTCTTCGCTGAAGGCTTGCGGAGCGATGCCAGTGCGCTTGTAGAAAGAGGGTTGCGAATAGTTTAGCCCCCATGCCACGTAAAACCAAACATATACCCAAGCCAAGTATTCAAGAATCGAGAGCAAAGCACGCCCCTTGCCAGCCCCCTTCGTGAAAATGATTCTTACCAATAAAAGCGTGATTCCCACCACACTGATGATAACAAACAAATCGCCTATAGCGAAGGGGAAAAGGTTGGAAAATCCGGAAAGCAAACGCCCCGACACGGGGTATATCTGCTTAGCATAGAAGGCACCCCACGAAGGGATGGCTTGCACCAACCATACCATCGCAAGCCCTATGAAAAGCAGAATATGACGTTTATTTAGCTGAATCTTCATGAAAAACTTTCTGTTTATGCCATATGAAACATAGTTTTATTGCGACAAAAATATACAATTCCATTAAAAATCACTAATTTTGTGGCATTAAACATTAAATAGAACATGAAACACATATTCCTTTATCTCGTCATTGTTTTGTTCAGTTTTTCTGTACCTTGCAAGGCTCAACAAGCATTTGAAGAGTTTCGTGCCGATGCTGGAGATTATAGCATCATCTACTCAGGACAGGTAGCCAAGACATATAGCAAACATAAATATGCCAATACACCTTATTGGGAAACCGAAGAATACCGCATAGGAACTTTGTCGTTCGAAGGACGTATTTACAACGATGTACTTTTGTGCTATGATGCCTTTCGAAAAGATTTAAACATCATTCCACCCCATAACAAAATAAGCGTAGCGGTCGATTCGCGTAAAGTGGATTATTTCATCCTGAACGAAGTGCGTTTTGTTCCTGACGACAAGGAGGGATATATATTGGTGCTACACGATAGCCCGTTTCTGAAGTTGACCTTGCAATTGAAATGTAGCGAAGGCCCATACGAAATAAAAGACAATGTTAGTTTCCTAACATTCAAAACCCAAGAACAATATTCACTGACCATAGATGGCATATCATACGACGTAAAAAAACGAAAATCTTTCGTTAAGCATTTTCCTGCTTACAAAAAACAACTGAAAAAGTATGCAGAGGAAAACCATCTAAACTTCTCCAAAGATAGAAGAGAATCACTTACCGCATTGGCCCGTTATGCCGAAACATTGATTAAAGCCAATCACCATGAAAAGTAACCGACTCATCACATTCCTACTTCTTATAGGTTGCTTGACACTTTGTCACCAAGCAATTGCACAAACCGCTTCCGACAGCATTTCCATCTTTTCGTTGATAGAAGCGGTGGAGGCTAACACCTCATATCGCATCTACACCACTATCGACAAACCATTCTTAGTGAAGAAAGCCGAAACACAGAAACCGGAAGTAGAACACTTACAGAAAGCATTGACTGGTACGAACTATCAGATAACAATATATCAAGACTACATCTTTGTATTGCCGACAGCACCTTTGGAAACCTCCTTGCCCATGTCTTGGCATAAGGATGGAGAGGCGGATAAGGCAAGTAGTCGGGCTGTAATAACCCCTGTGCGTGCCACTTCCGAAAATATGGTGTACGACATAGGCGATAAGTACAAACCAACGGATAAAAAGCAGATTACACTAACGGGCGAAATCATCGACTTCAAAAGCGGGCAACCCATGGTAGGGATAAACGTGATTCATCGCGCGCCATGGGCAGCAACCATTACCGATATGCAGGGACGCTTCACACTTCTCCTACAACAAGGACACAATGTGTTGGAAATAAGCGGTGTCAACATCAAGGATACCCAACGACAATACATGTTGTATGCCGACGGAACCACCCATATCGTTTTGGAAGAGGAAGACCATCTGTTGGATGAAGTGGTGATAACCTCGGGAAAAGTGGAAAACGTAAAAGGATTGCAGCTGGGCATGGAAAAGTTTCAGGCCCAGCTATTGAAAAACATCCCTACTGCTATGGGCGAGGTAGATGTATTGAAAATGATACAAACTTTGCCGGGTGTAAAAACAGTAGGCGAAGCCTCGAATGGATACAACGTGCGTGGAGGCGCTACCGACCAAAACCTATTGCTGCTGAACAACGGAACCATCTATAATCCAAACCATTTGTTCGGTTTCTTCTCTGCCTTCAACTCGGATATGGTACAAGATGTAGAACTCTATAAGAGTAGCATCCCTGCTCAATATGGCGGACGCATTTCTTCGGTACTGAACATTACCGGAAAAGAAGCAAGTAAGGAAAAGTTTACGGGAGCAGCCAATATAGGGCTGGTAACTAGCAAACTAAACTTGGAAATTCCGTTGGTGAAAGAAAAAATGTCGCTCCTTTTGAGTGGACGTACCACCTATTCGAACTGGATTATGAAAAGACTACCCGAGAAGAGCGGATACAAAAACGGGAATGCCGGATTTTATGATTTAGGGGCCACTTGGTCGTATACCATCGACCATTTAAATAAAGTAAACGTGTATGGCTACTATAGCCACGACCGATTTGAGTTTAATGAAAACGAAAAGTATGCCTATAGTAACCTGAATGCATCGGTGAATTGGCGTACCATTCTCAACGAGAAGGTTACGGCAAACCTTGCTGCCGGCTACGATCACTATGACTACATGAATGATGAAAGCACCGATGCCGTTGCCGCAGCCCGATTGAAGTTTGCTATCAACCAAGTGTATGCTAAAGTAGGCTTTAACCACGATTTAGGTAATGGTCATAAACTGAATTACGGACTCTCAACCATGCTTTACGACTTGCAACCGGGTATTTACGAACCATTGAATGATTCATCGACCGTTGTACGAAAGGAATTGCAAACAGAAAAAGCTTTGGAAAGTGCCCTCTACATTGGCGACCAATGGGAAATTAATTCTAAGTTGTCGATAGATGCCGGTATCCGTTTGTCTATGTTTAATGCATTGGGGAAACGTACCTATTATGATTATGCTACAGGCGAACTCCCATCGCTCAATGCCATAACCGATACCATCACAACAGGAGGAGGTGCATTCAAAACATACTTTGCACCGGAATTCCGTTTGTCGGCACGCTATGCTTTCTCGGACGATTTGTCGGTAAAAGCAGGCTTCAACACCATGCAGCAGTATATACATAAGCTATCGAATACCGTCATCATGTCGCCTACCGACACATGGAAGTTGAGCGACAAGCATATTAAACCTCAACGAGGATGGCAACTTGCCGGTGGCGTGTATTACAATACTCCCGACAAGATGTTGGAGTTGTCGTTAGAGGGATACTATAAGAAATTGATTGATTATTTAGACTACCGCAGTGGGGCGCAACTCATTATGAACGAGCATATAGAAACGGATGTAATCAATACAGAAGGCTATGCTTATGGTGTGGAATTTCAAGTTAAGAAGCCAGAAGGCAAACTGAATGGTTGGCTAAGTTATACCTACTCGCGTACCTTCCTTCGTCAGAACGACCCTCGAATCGCTAATCCGGCCAACCGTGGTGAATGGTATCCTACACAATATGACAAACCGCACGATTTTAAACTTATCGCCAACTACAAGTTTACCCGTCGATACAGCATGTCGCTCAACTTAGACTATAGCACCGGTCGTCCGACTACTGTGCCTGCCGGAAAATATTGGGACAAGACTCTTAATCGAATGCTAGTGTATTATACCGACCGAAATAGCTATCGGGTACCCGACTATTTCCGTGTCGATTGGTCGTTCAATATTGAGCCAAGCCATCATTTGACACTGCTCACCCATAGCTCTATCTCCATCGGTGTGTATAATGTGACCGGACGTAAAAACGTATATTCCATTTATTACGTACCTGTGAATAATAAAATTCAGGGATACAAAATGTCTATCTTTGGAACACCGATACCTTTCGTTACATATAACATCAAATTCTGACGACACATGAAACAACTGAAATATAGCTTAGCATTACTTTGCTGCCTATCACTCCTGATGCATGGTTGTGTAGAGGAGTTCAATGCCCAATTACCCGATGGCGATACCGACTTGCTGGTAGTGGATGGGAACATTATCTCCGATTCTACCGTAATCTTTTCCTTGAGTCGTAGCGTATCCTTCGATGACGTGTTGGCTACCGATGTCTATGATCATATAGATGCAGAAGTGAACGTTGTGGGTAGTGACGGAAGCATCTATAAGGGGAAAAATCTGGGACTTGGAAGGGCAGATGACTATCGTGTAACGATAGGTAAACTAAACCCACAAGTCTTATACCATTTGGAGATAAAGTGGAATGGCGATACCTATACTTCCGCACCGCAACAACCCTTGGAAACGGAAGAATTTGCCTTGAATTTTAAACAAATAGACGAAACCAGCCCCGTACAAGTACAGGCAACCACTAATCCTGCAACTGATGGAAATACGTCGTATTATATATGGGATTATGAGGAAGATTGGGAAATTCGGACTACATTTCGAAGCAAAGTTGTATTTGATCCAGATGAGGGTAGAAATGGAGCTATTATAAAATATCGTGAAGCTCCTTACGATCAAGGATGGATACACAAAACATCAAATTCTATATTAATAAGTTCTACAGACAATTTTCAGGACAACCGTCTGAAAGACAAAACAATCTACCATATCGATTATACCGATAATCGCATTTCCCATTTGTATAGTACCCTTGTAACCCAGCGAAAAATAACTAAAGGAGAATACGAATATTATCAGTGTAAAGAAAGATATACCAACAATATGAGTGGGCTTTTCACTCCTCAACCATCAGAATTACCTACCAATATTACATGTGACAACAAGAATAAGCGGGTAATTGGTTATGTAGGTGTCAATATGAATGTGGTCAAACAACGCCTATTTATTCCTACCACAGAGGTATATTACGAACAAGATTACAAGTGTGTACCACGTAATCATGAATCTTTTGAAGGTGCCGACTATAAAGAAATCTACGATCAAGATTATCAGATTTCAAATTATTCGGATCTTCTAGGAGCAATCATTATCCAATGGGTAAATACAAAATGTGTGGATTGCCGTGCATTTGATGCCAATCCAGATGCAAAACCGGACTTCTGGCCAAATAATTAATCTTTAAAATGGGGATATGAAAAAAACAATTGCCTTTATAATATATCTTCTTGCTTCTATGAGCATGGTTGCACAACAGCAAGAATATATCCGACTGATTACTGACAAAGAGTGTTACTTGGCCGGAGAAGATTTGTGGATGAAAGTTTGTGTGAGCGATGCTAACAATCAACCGATGAAAATCAGTAAGGTGGCCTACATTGAAGTGAGTGACGAAAAACAAGTATATGCCCAAGCCAAAATAGATTTAACGGATGGATGGGGAAGTGGACGCATCCGATTGCCGAGAACCATGCATTCGGGGACATTCCTAATTACTGCCTATACTCGTTATCTGCGCAACTGGGGAGAAGATGCATTCTGCCGTCAACTGATAGCTGTAGTAAACACTTTGCAAGCATCAGATGAGGATTGTATTGCATGGATAGACTCACTTCCTTCATTACCAACTTCAATTTCCAATAAACTGAGTAGCGATAAGCAAGTGTATGGTAAACGGAGCAAGGTCGTCCTTTCGTGGGAAGAGGTTCCTACAGATGTCTTCGGACTTTCTTTGTCGGTTGTCAGAAAGGACTTTGCCTTGGGAGGAATTCTACAATCAACTTCATACGTTCCAATCAACCATCCTCAAACATTTCCATGGATTGCCGAAATCGAGGGACATATTGTTCATGCTGCTTTGAACGACTCAACAATTCAAACACAAACCAGTCGATTGGCCTGTGTTGGAAAGGAGATTCGCATGTTTGAGGGAAAACCTGTTGAAGACGGAAGTGAGTATTATTTCTATACACACGGAGTCAACAATATGCAGGACATCGTACTTGATGTCGTGCTTAAAAACGAAACAGACAAAGCACGCTTAAATATTGTCACTCCCTTTGCGGAAAGTAAAGCCAAACAATTGCCATCTATTCCTCTATATAGTTCGGAACAGAATTTGTTGGAACGCAGTGTGATGATGCAAGTATATACGTTGGTGCCCGATACAACCAACTCTCTTTCTGTTGCTAATTCGTTATATAACTTTACTCCTTCGAATTCTTACAAGTTGGACGAATGGACGCGCTTTAATAGTGTGCGAGAAACCTTTATTGAATTTATACCCGGTATTCGAAGCACCAAACAAGGAAACGAAAATGTTATTCAAACTTTTTCGAGAGAAATTGGCAATTTTGGCAAATTCAAATCATTGGTACTGATAGATGGCGTTCCCATTGAAAACCATCAGCAAGCCTTGGACTTCGATGCTCGTTTGTTGGAGTACATCCATCAATACCAAGGCAGTTATATATTCGGTGGGCAAGTTTACGATGGTATTGTATCCATGGTTACCTACAAAGGTAATTTGAATGGCCTTCGATTGGAAGAAAATGCTTCGCTTTTTGCTTATGAATTCCCACAAAAAGGTATCTGCTTTCCTATGAAAGATTATAGCGATGAAGCAAAAATAACATCGCGCATTCCCGATTTTCGACATACTTTATATTGGAATCCTTCTATAGGAAGTAACTCGCGTACTATAGAGTTTTATACTTCAGATTTGACAGGGACCTATCAAGCTATTCTACGTGGATTCACTGAAAAGGGGGCAATTTGGGAAGAGAAGATTGATTTTGTTGTAGAATAGCTCTACAAAAATCTTATTCTTTAAAGTGTTGTTTTATCTCTGTAAAGTATGCGGTTTCGCATAATTTCACTAATTTTGTGCCCATTATTCGAAAAGTATAACCATAGATAGAAATTAAAACATGGAATTAGCAAGTAAGTACAATCCCGCTGATGTGGAGGGAAAGTGGTACCAGTATTGGCTGGACAATAAACTTTTCAGTTCAAAACCCGATGGTCGTGAGCCTTACACCGTCGTCATTCCGCCCCCAAACGTCACCGGTGTGCTCCACATGGGACACATGCTAAACAATACCATCCAAGATATTTTGGTGCGTCGCGCCCGCATGGAAGGCAAGAATGCTTGCTGGGTGCCGGGTACCGACCACGCATCGATTGCTACCGAAGCCAAGGTGGTGAACAAACTGGCCGCACAAGGCATTAAGAAGACCGACCTCACTCGCGAGGAGTTCTTGAAGCATGCATGGGAGTGGACAGACGAACACGGAGGCATCATCTTGAAGCAACTTCGCAAGCTTGGTGCATCGTGCGACTGGGATCGTACCGCCTTCACTATGGACGACGAACGTAGCGAAAGCGTTATCAAAGTATTCTGCGACCTCTACAATAAAGGCTTGATTTACCGCGGTGTACGCATGGTGAATTGGGACCCCAAGGCGCTTACCGCCCTTTCGGACGAAGAGGTAATCTACAAGGAAGAGCATAGCAAGCTGTACTACCTTCGTTACATGGTAGAGGGCGATGCCGAAGGCCGCTATGCCATCGTAGCAACTACCCGTCCCGAAACCATCATGGGCGATACCGCCATGTGTATCAATCCTAACGACCCCAAGAACGAATGGTTGAAGGGTAAGAAGGTGATCGTACCATTGGTGGGCCGCGTTATCCCTGTAATTGAAGACGATTATGTAGATATCGAATTTGGTACTGGTTGCTTGAAGGTTACTCCTGCTCACGACGTGAACGACTACATGTTGGGCGAGAAGTACAACCTTCCCTCTATCGACATCTTCAACGACAACGGTACATTGAGCGAAGCTGCCGGCCTTTACGTCGGTAAGGATCGCTTCGACGTGCGCAAGCAAATCGAACAAGACTTGGCCGATGCCGGCCTCTTGGAAAAGGTAGAAGCCTACACCAACAAGGTGGGTTGCTCGGAACGTACCGGTGTGCCCATCGAGCCAAAGCTTTCTATGCAATGGTTCCTCAAGATGCAACACTTTGCCGACATGGCTTTGCCACCGGTAATGAACGACGAACTGAAATTCTATCCTGCAAAATATAAGAACACTTATAAGAATTGGTTGGAAAACATCAAGGATTGGTGTATCAGTCGCCAACTTTGGTGGGGACACCGCATACCGGCCTACTACTTGCCCGAAGGCGGATACGTGGTAGCCGAAACACCACAAAAAGCGCTCGAATTGGCTCGCGAAAAGACCGGCGAACGCACGTTGACGCTCGATGCACTTCGTCAAGATGAAGACTGCCTCGACACATGGTTCTCATCATGGTTGTGGCCTATCTCGTTGTTCGAAGGTATCAATAACCCCGGCAACGAAGAAATCAAATACTACTATCCAACAAGCGACTTGGTAACCGGTCCGGATATCATCTTCTTCTGGGTAGCACGTATGATTATGGCCGGATACGAGTACATGGGCGACATGCCGTTCAAGAATGTTTACTTCACCGGTATCGTGCGCGATAAGCTTGGCCGCAAGATGTCTAAGTCGCTCGGCAACAGCCCCGACCCACTCGATTTGATTGATAAGTATGGTGCCGATGGTGTGCGCATGGGTATGATGCTCTCTGCCCCAGCCGGCAACGACATCCTCTTCGACGATGCCCTTTGCGAACAAGGACGTAACTTTAATAATAAGATATGGAATGCCTTCCGCTTGGTGAAGGGATGGGAAGTAAGTGCCGATGTAGAAGTGCCCGAAGCAGCAGCCCTCGCTATTAAGTGGTTCGAAGCTAAGCAAGCAGCCGTAGCTGCCGAAATGGCCGACCTCTTCAGCAAGTATCGTCTTAGCGAAGCATTGATGGCTGTTTACAAACTCTTCTGGGATGAGTTCTCAAGCTGGTACCTCGAAATGATTAAGCCAGCCTACGGACAACCCATTAGCAAGCAAGTGTACGACGCTACTATCGGTTTCTTCGACAACCTGCTTCACTTGTTGCACCCATTCATGCCATTCATCACCGAAGAACTTTGGCAACACATTGCCGACCGCAAGGAAGGCGAAAGCCTCATGGTAAGCCCAATGGCTGCCCCTGCCGCTTACGACGAAGCCATCATTGCTCAGTTCGAGGCCGTGAAGGAGGTTATCAGTAACATCCGCGCCATCCGTTTGCAAAAGAACATTGCGCAAAAAGATGCATTGGATTTGCAAGTAATTGGCGAAAACCCAGTAGCTGAATACAATGCCGTTATCACTAAGATGTGTAACCTTTCTGCCATCCAAGCCGTTGAGGCGAAAGCCGATGGTGCAGCAGCCTTTATGGTAGGTACAACCGAGTTTGCCGTACCTTTGGGTAACATGATTGATGTAGAAGTCGAAATTGCTCGCATGGAAGCCGAGTTGAAGCACAAAGAAGGTTTCTTGGCCGGTGTAATGAAGAAACTCAGCAACGAAAAGTTTGTGAACAACGCCCCCGCCGCCGTTATCGAACTTGAGCGTAAGAAACAAGCCGATGCCGAAAGCATCATCAAGTCGCTGAAAGAAAGCATTGCCGCTTTGAAGAAATAATCCTTTCCCGATTATAACACAAAAATAGGAGCCAATGATTGGCTCCTATTTTTTTTATCTTGTAAACCGTAACTTGTAGGGACGCAACATGTTGCGTCCGGTTGGCGATTTTTATTTTTTACTTAGTGGAGCCCTTTCGGAATTTATTTAGTAAGAAAGAGTTCCCTATTAATATTGCTAATCCCAAGCCCAGCAAAAGCCATTCCTTGTTTGCAATACCGATGCTCATCAAAGCAATGCTTAATGCAGAAACGATAATAAATAGAATGATTTGTATCGGTCCATTCTTGCTTGCAATATTATTCCTAATTAATTGGTGTATTTGAGAACCCAAAATAAATAAGCCAAATAAGGCTAAATAATAATTGCCATCAACTAAACACCAAATGGTGAATAATAATGCGATAATAGCTAAAACGCTAATGCTAATATTTTTACCTTTCATGATATTATAATAGGCCAAAGTTAATGCATACTATTGTATCCGTTACAAATATACAAATAGTTTTTGTATAACGATGTGTTTGCCCAAATAAAATGTCACTATTTCTTCGCATTAGCGCGTTCCACCATGCAACGAGTCGCTTCGTTTAGTGGTGGAACGGTAGAAGGAATTACAAATTTTACGTTGGTTGGCTTGTTCTTGTATTCTTTCTTTGCTTCCTCTTTAGAGAGATAGTCGCGATCGACAATGTATAATTCAATCATCGTACGGATTTTAATAGGCTTTTCGGAATTTAAAGCTTTGCGAAGGTATTTTCCTCTACCATCCGCTTCCATCACAAAACTGGCCTCGGTTAATTCTTTGGGCAAATAGATGCCTTTATCATTAACGTGATAAGCATGAGTTGCATACAGTTGATTGAAATCCATGGTGAGTCCTAAAAGCTTAAGAGGCCAAGGAGAAACAATGTGCTTTTTGCCCTCTGATAGAACACCTTTAATCATTGTAAATGTTTGTGCATTCTGTTTTTTGATAAGCGCTATTCCCGACTTGTCAGATTCTTCATGAAGTTTGTTTGTGTTTCCTGGTTCTTTAAATGATGCTGGAGCTATAACTTCCTTGTCGTTCAGGTCAAAAACAGATAGCATAGAGGGGAAGGACGATTCGGGATTGGCAATGATGCTGTCGTTGCCTGATAATTGATAGCGTGAATAGTGGTGACTATCGAGTATGCGCAGCGAAGATTTTCCGCCAAACTTAGCATCTTTCGATGTTGGGACAAAGCGCTCGGCCATGTGTTCCATAAAGAAGGTTACCGTATCACTTTCATTGCTCATGCTGAAATATTCGCGTACATAAAAAGTCTGTTTCAAAACATTACGTTTGACGGGAACAATCACCACTTCGTCCAATTCATAGACCGTTGGTGTCATCTCCCAAACCTTATTCTCTGGACGCTCAATAACAAGTTGCTCGTATCCAATACAACGTAGCGTTATAGGATATGCTGATTTTGGAATCTCTGCTAAAACATCATCGCTCCAAGTAAATCCTATCATGTTGCCCGATGCATCAAAAATGGAAGCAGTAGAAATGGGCGAATGATCCGTTGCATCGATTACACGCTTTTGCGCATCAATAGGACAAGAAAATAGCAGAGTGCTAATAATGAATGTAAATAATCGTTTCATAGTTATATGTTTTTATACCGACAAAGTTACTTTGATATTTTTGAAGTGTCAAATAACTTAGTCCTACATTTTAGCTTATATTACATATTAAAATAGTCTAAAATAGCGAATGTAAACCAAAATGTAAACCGAAAACCTTAGGTTACTACGCGTGATTTGTTTACTTTTGCATAAAATAATGGTATTAAAAAGGAAGAGCAATCTACTTCATATTTACAAATGGAGAAAGTTTCTCCCTACAAACAATGCCTAAATTGTGGTGAGAATCTACAAGGTGTATACTGTTTATTCATTGCTAAAATCTCTGATAATAGTTAGGGAATATGAGAAAAAGAGTAATTTTATATCTGTTAGTGCTGTTGTGGTGGAATACAGGTTTTGCTAATGACAGTCTCTTTGAACAAGCCAGGGCGTTACAACGACAGGGACAGTTGGATGAAGCTGTTGTCGCTTTTAAGCGTTATTTGACGCAACCGGTGGTTGATGACGATCTGAACGCTCATCAAGTAAAGTTGTATTCCGAAGCATTGCTGCAACTGATGAATACGTTTCAAAGTAAAGGTGAGCCAGAGGCTTGTATATCTACTTTGAAAGAATTGTATAGCGCATCGCCCATCTTACAAGAACAATGTTTAAGAGATTATTATTCCATATTGGGTTATGCTCTGTCGCGTACAGAAAGGATGAAGGAGGCTGAAGAAACGATGATGAAGGCTTTTACCATTCCACTTTTTTATGCTACTCCCGAGCGATACTTCCGCGACTATGCCTATGCTGCTGCTGTCTTTTATAGTAATCCCGACTATCAGAACGAGGTGATTGGTTGGTGTCAAGAGGCATTGCAACAAGCCCAATTGTGCAAGAATACTTCTGGAAAGCAATGGGTAATGACAATGTTGGGTTCTCTTTATAAACGCAACGGACGCATCGATGAGGCCTTGGAACTTTTTCTACAAAGCAAAGAAGAGGCGAAGATGAAAAATGATGATTTAGGTGTGCTGAATAGCCTACATACGTTGGTCGACCTCTTCCTGTATTGGGATGTACCCGAATATGCTAATTTGTATGCGACAGAAGCAGTGCAAGTGGAGAAAAATATGACTGCGAAGAATCCTATGGTTTCTGCGCAGACTTATATTAATAAAGGGTGGGCATTGCAAAGATTGGGAGATTTGGATTCTGTTCCTTTCTATGCAGAAACAGCACGGCAATTGTGTCAATCGCTACCTTATAATAGCGGTATGGTAGATGTGGAACTTTTATCTGGCACTTTTCTCGCTGAAAAGGGTGGTGATTCTTTGCGTTTAGGCGTTCAAGCGTTGCAACATGTGGCCCAACAAGGAACGGCTATTAACCGCGCAAAGGCATATCATCGATTGGCGCAAGTCTATTTGAAGCATGAAGAAAATAATCTGGCGGAAGTAATGTTGGATAGCATGTACGTGTTGCAAGCCCAAAACGGTTCGCCCATGTATATTCATATAGATTATAAGCCGATTTTAAATTACTATATTAAAAACAAGAACCGACAGAAGGTGGAGCAATATGTTGGATTGATGCTGCAAGAGCAACAAGAGTTTAAGGAAAAAAGGTTGAACTACAATCTTATTAAGGCAGTCGTTGATTTGCAAACCGAACAGCATAGACAAGAATTAAAGATTATTCAATTGGGGCAAGCGAATCAGCGTCTTTGGTTCTCGATTTATGCCGTTTTATCTGTTATAGCTATCTTTATTGTTGTTTCACTCCTTTTTTATCAGAAGAAACAACATAAAGTTCAGATGAAGTTGGCCGATGATAAATTTGATTTGTTGGTTCAAAAGCTAAATCAGTCAAACTCAGAAAAAGAGATGATTACGCAAGAAATATGTGAGTTGTTGAACGATAAGGATAAGCGCCAAGAATTAGAGACGTTAACGCCATCTATGCTTCAGAAAAGCGGCGAATCAAAATTCCGCCAATGCTTTGAGTTGTTGTATCCGCTCTTCTTGCCTCGTCTTCGTGAACAGATACCATCGATTACTCGTCGCGAAGAGCTCCTTTCTATGCTCATTGTATTAAAGCAAGATAATAAGGAAATCGCTGAGTTGTTGGCAATTGCTCCACGAAGTGTCTTGATGCTTCGTCATCGATTCCGTCAAAAGATAGGAATGACAACCGACAATTCGTTGGAAAATTTTATAGAAGATATGTTGACGTATCAAGATAGTTCAAATGAGACGTTAGTTGCTAATTCGAGTTTGCAAAAAGAAGATCCTACTGAGTAAGCCTTATTTATGTCTTAGAATTATATGTTAAATACCCAATAGTAAACCAAAATGTAAACAATGCTTTTTTGGCTTGTATTGTGGATTTTTGGAACTTTGCATGAGAAATTTAAAACACTAATATATGATGAATTACAGTTATAAGTTAGAGAATGATGTCCTTATTGTGTCGTTACAAGGAAGACTTGACACAGAAGCTTCGGCTAAATTTGAACCAGAATTTGCCGTAATAAACAATGAAAATCCGCACACAAGTTTGGTAGTTGATGCCTCCGAACTTGAGTATATCGCATCGAGTGGTCTTCGCATCATACTTAAAATGGTGAAGACGGAGAAGAACTTCAGATTAGAGAATGTTTCGCCTGCAGTTTACAGTGTATTCGAGGTAACAGGCTTTTCGAAAATAATCAAAATAACCAAAGCACTGCGCAAAATAGATTTGGATAAATGCGAGAAAATTGGTGCCGGTGGTAACGGAGCCGTTTATCGTGTGAGCGAGGATGAAATTGTGAAAGTGAACTACAATCCCGATACATACGAAGGTCTTGATAAAGAACTTGCAAAGGCTAAGGAGGCTTTCCTTTTAGGAATACCTACCGCCATATCGTTCGACATGGTGGATTGCGGCCAAGGTAGAAGGGGTGTTGTATATGAAATTATCAAGAGCAGCACTTTGGGCGAGACGATTCAGAAAGATCCATCCCGAATGGAAGAACTGACAGAGAAATACATTGAACAACTAAATTTGCTGCACGCTGTCCACACAAACAATCCTGTCTTTAGCAATGCCAAGGCAAACTATGCCAAGCAAGTGGAAGATGCTTCTAAATACTTGACCGAGGAGGAAGGCGAACTATTGAAACTTGTACTTGAAGCCTTACCTGAAGGCGACAGATTGGTGCATTGCGATGCCCATCCAAAGAATATTATGATTCAGAACGGTGAGATGTTATGGATTGATATGGAAGGTATGTCTGTGGGTCACCCAATCTATGACCTTATCTCTATAGCTGTGGTGCTAAACGGAATGAGAACAGACGAGATGACAATCGGCATTTGCGGTATGGATAACGCTACGGTGATGCAGCTAAAGAATTGCTTTATCAGGAAGTATTTCAAGACAGAAGACCCTGAAATGATTCAAAAATATGCCGGCATATTGGATGGCTTACGCTTGATTAGAGCGGTGTTTGCTATTGGTTTTACTTCGCAAAATACAGAGAAGTTCCGTCCGGCTATCATTGAAATGGCTCGTCAGCATTTCTTCCCGAATATCCAAAAGATTGTTGGCGGAATTAAGTTTTTGGTAAATTCCCTTTGAAAAAACGCTATATATGATTCGTATATTATCTATTATTTTTTTAATGGTCATGTTTGTCTCTTGTAAAACCAATGTAGTTGAAGAACAGGAAATTGTGTTGAAGAATCAACTGATAGGTATCAGCAGTGCACATAATGCTCGACAATTGGGTGGATATCAGATTGGTAATCAAAAAATCAAGGACAACTTGTTGCTCCGTACAGCCAAAATATCTGAGCTTTCTGAACAAGACTCTACGCTGCTTTGCGATAAATACAAGGTGCAGTGCGTGTATGATTTTCGTGGACAAGAAGAGAGCCTCTCTGCACCAGATGTTATCCCTGCAGGGGCCAGGTATTTGTCTCTTGCTTTGTCTTTCACCGGAGAAGGTAGCGAAAGCAACCCTAAGTTTGAGAATGAATCGCAAATGATTGCTATGCTGTTGCAACATGCAGAGCATCCTGCTGTGCAGGCCATGTGTACAGGCATGTACGATGTTATATTCTTCGAAGAGGCTTCGCAAAAGGTGTATCGCCAATTCTTTGAAGACCTATTGACTGTGAATCCGGAAGAGGGAGCTGTGCTGTGGCATTGCACACAAGGTAAGGATAGAGCAGGCTGTGCATCGGCTATGTTGTTGGCTGCATTGGGTGCCGACCGTGAACTGATTATGGCAGACTTTATGCTGTCGAAGGACTATTATGACAAGATAACTGCACAGATAAAGACTGAAACCGATGCGCAACGCATGGTGATAAACACGTTGATTAGTGCAAATCCTGAAATATTCGAAGCCTCTTTGGATAAGGTTGATGCCCAATATGGTTCGCTAAAGAATTATCTTACAGAGTGTATCGGGGTGACTCCCGAAATGATGAAAGTACTACGCGATAGATACTTGGAATAATGAAAAGATATTTTTGCCTATTGCTCTGCTTGTTTATCCTACAGCTTTATGGATACGCACAGCGCATAACCTTTACCCCACAATGGACTCCGCAAAGCCAATTTGCTGGGTATTATGCAGCCCTTGAAAATGGTTACTATGCCGAGGTGGGTTTGGATGTTTCTATTGTTCATCCTACCAAATCGTATAGTTCGATGAGTATGCTCAAGGATGGTACCTCTGATATTATTACCAGCGAACTGATACAAGCAATGGTGGCAACAGACAAGGATGTTAAACTTGTAAACCTATTGCAAACAACGCAACACTCCACGTTGGTACTGATATCGCATAATGAAAATGTGCACCAAATGTCCGACCTTGCCGGATGCAGAGTAGGCACATGGAAGGTGGGATTCAGCGAAATACCTCACATGATAGACGAAGAACAACATTTAGGCATAGAGTGGGTGCAGTTTATCAATCCGCTGAATATGTATATCTCGCGTGCCATCGATGCAACATTGGGCAAAAGCTATAATGAGCAAATTCTATTCTCTATGTCGGGCATCACACCGGGAAGTGTGCTTAAATTCTCGGAATTGGGTTACGACTATCCCGAAGATGGCTTGTATGTGAGTGAGGATTTCTTTAAAAGGTATCCCCAATAGTGTCGTCTCTTCGCCGAAGCTTCTCGCAAGGGTTGGGAGTGGGTAAGGAATAATCGTAAGGAGGCACTTGACATTGTGATGAAATATGTGAAGGCAGAAAAGGTGCCTACCAATGTTTACAATCAGAAATGGATGCTCGAGACTATTCTTGAGGCACAAGAGGATGTCAAGGGGGAAACAACTTCTTATAAATTGGGTAGTGATGCGTTGAACAAACTCAATGAAACGTTGCTAAAATTTGGCTACATTTCAACTCCTATTGAGTACAAACAATTTACAGGAGATGACTTATGAAAATAAAGATGCTGAAGTTTAAAGAATCTATCTCCGGTCGTCTAATGGTTAGAGTTCTTATTGTCTCGGCCATTATCTTTATGCTGACTTTTACATTCTTCTTGCGGATGGCTGCCAATAAAATGAGAGAGGAAGCAACGGATCATGCGCATAGTGAACTTTCCAATACGATTCATCAGATAGATGCTATTTTGCGATCGGTGGAAATTGCGGTTGAGAATACAGCATGGATTGTACCACATCGCTTGAGTTCGCCAGATTTTATTTATAGCATCACGTCGCGACTGCTTCAGAATAATGAGTTTATCTATGGTTGCGCTATTGCATTTGAGCCTAATTACTTTAGCTCTGAAGGCTACTACTTTTCACCTTATTCATATAGGGCAGAGAATGGGGAAATAAAAACGATGCAATTGGGAACAGATACTTACGACTATCATTATATGGATTGGTATCAGATACCCAAGTTGCTGAACAAGCCCTATTGGAGCGAACCATATTATGATGATGGAGGAGGAGAGGAGATGATGACTACCTACTCCAAACCGCTATACGATGCTGATGGTAAGTTATATGCCATCATTACAGCCGACCTCTCTCTTGAGTGGCTCACCAATCTGGTAGGCGAGATTCAAGCTTTTAATAATTCCTACAACCTAATGGTGAGCCGGAATGCTTCATTTATTGTTCACCCTGATCGCGACTTGATTCTCAATGAAACAATATTCTCGTCCACCTATGGTGATGCAGACGAATCGTTGAAGAAGCTGCAGGATGATATTGTGAATTGTAGAGCAGGTGAAGTACTCAGAACTAAGGATGGAGGAAAATTCTTTGTGTTTTACTCGCCTGTAGAAACAACGCAGTGGACAGTTGCTATTGTCTGTCCCCGAAGTGAACTCTACATGGGCGTGAAGACACTAAGGGCAATGCTGATAGTCTTGGGTGTAATTGCACTTTTGTTGATGATAGTGTTGAACTACAACGGAATTCGTAGAGTAGTTGCTCCTATCGAGAAATTCTCCAATGTTGCTAAAAAGATTGCTAAGGGAGACTTTACCGCAGAACTGCCACAAATACGTTCGAAGGATGAACTCAAAGAGTTGCACGACTCTTTTGGATACCTTCAACAATCTTTGGTGAAATACATCGATGAACTAAAATCGACAACGGCTAATAAAGAGCGGATAGAGAGTGAGTTGCGAATTGCGCGTGCCATTCAGATGGGTATGATTCCCAAGATATTCCCACCTTTCCCCGAGCGCGACGATTTGGACTTAGCTGCAAAACTGGTTCCTGCTAAAGAAGTGGGAGGCGATCTTTACGACTTCTTCATCGAAGATGAGAAACTCTATTTTATTATAGGTGATGTTTCCGGAAAGGGAATACCGGCATCGTTGGTCATGGCAGTGACTTGTCGCCTATTTAGGTCGGTAGCTTCGCATTTCGATAAGCCCGAGGAAATTATTGCTTCACTGAACGATTCGTTGGCCGATGGTAATGAATCGAACATGTTCTGCACGGCTTTCCTTGGTGTACTTGATTTAAAGACCGGCTTGCTGAAATATTGTAATGCAGGACACAATGCTCCTTTGATTATTGATGCCAATGGTCAAGTGTCTTCCATGAATGTAGTTCCCAATCTTCCGTTGGGAATGTTCAGTGGCTTCCCCTACGAAGGACAAGAACTAAATTTCGACAAGCAAACATCGTTGTATCTGTTTACTGACGGAGTTAATGAGGCTGAAAATAAAGATAAAGAACTATTTGGCGACGAACGACTTGCTTCATTGCTGAAACTCAAGGCTGGTGCCACACCTAATGAAATCATTGCCGAGACATTTGCCCAAGTGGCCCATTATGCCGATGGGGCAGAACAAAGTGATGATATAACTGTAATGTGCTTAAAATACTATTAAGATATGGAAAAGTCAATCATTCTTACAAATGATATTTCGGAGATAAGCAAGCTTAATGAGTTTGTAGAAGAGATTGGTAACGAGTTTTCTCTAACACCCGATGTTGTTTTTAATGTTAATCTGGTGTTGGAAGAGGCCATAGTCAATGTGATAAACTATGCCTATCCTAAGGAAAAACACGAATCTATCTATCTCTCTGCTCAACTGCACGAAGGCTCCATCGTGTTTGTACTTACTGATACCGGCATGCAGTTCGACCCTACGAAAGCACCCGAAGCCGATATCACACTGTCTCTTGAAGATCGCCCTATTGGTGGGTTAGGTATATTCCTTATTCGCCAAATTATGAATGAGGTGAGCTATGAACGCATCGATGGCAAAAATGTTCTTACGCTGTCTAAGAAATTGTAATTACGAGCGAAACCTATTTCTTTTATACACTACGCACGCCAATGCAAAATAGCCTATGCATTGACTCCACAGCACAACCATTTCTCCGTTTATGTCGGAAATGTTAGCTCCCATACTGTTGGCTTTAACAAAGGCAAGCACTCCAATTGGGGCGGGTAGTAAATAGCGGAGTGCTCGCCACGGCCACGGCATTAACTCTAACGGCCATGAGATGCCCGAAAGGAAAAGCAAGCCTACCGAGAAGAAGGCTATGAACAACAATGGGGCATCACTATCTTTGAAGAGGGGGCTACAGGCCAGGCTAAAAAAGGCGGTGGCAAAAAAGTAAGGCGTTAGTATCCGGATAAGTAGCAACGGGTTGGCTAAATGTGGCAAATTGAAAAGCAACGGGAGAAATCCCACTAAAAAGATTGCAAATAGCGCATAAAACCCTACATAAACCGCAGCTTTGCCTATCACAATGCTAACGGCTCTTCCCCACGAAGAACTGCAACCAACAACACCTATCAAGGGTCGCATGTATAGTTCGGCTTCTATGCCACACCGCATACTGATGACCATTAGCATGGTTTGGAAGAGAATCAACATTAATACTGATGGGAGGAGGTAATCAGCATATCCTCCGCTTTTGTTGTAAAGTGCAATGCCTTGCACTCCGATGCTTCGAGTATTGGTAATGGCCGATACCGCATCGCTGTTCAGAAAGACCAACTGATTCTGTCGAACCGCATCGTCCAGTGCTAACATCGCTCCGCTAAAGCCTTCTGCCAAAGCCTCGTAATAGAGGAATGAGGCTGTGTTGTTATACGCAACAAATAGGGCTTCTTCGCCCTTTCCCACCTTCTTGTCGAAATCTTTCGGCATGAAAACGATACCGGCCACTTCATTTTTTTTCATTCGTTTATGCGCTTCGGCTATATCGGTAGTAACACCCTCTATTCGTACTTGTGGCGTAGCATCCAACAAACGTGTAAAGCGGCGGCTTAGTGATGTTCGGTTATTATCGACGATGGCTACCGGCACTTCAAGCAACACATTGGGGCTGTACATATAGTTGTATAGCATGCCATACATAAATATTCCGCCGGCCAATACCAATAGCACGGAGGGCGAACGAAGTATGCTACGATATTCGTATATCGCTACTCGAAGGATGTTATTCAAAAGTTGCATATTTATGCGAAATTAAGGCTTTGCTTAATCGGGCTAACAAAGGTAAGGGTAACAATATAAAAAGCAATAATGCCACTACATTAGTCCAATAATTGGTAAAATCTCCCCCGTTATAAAGCAACATTTGTACCGCCTCCATGAAATGACGAATAGGGAATAGATAGGAAATGACGTAAATCGGTCTATCCATGAAGGAGAGGGGGAAGGTAACGCCCGACAAGGTAGCTCCTAACGAACCAATCATGGATGCTACGCTGATAATTATACTTAGCATGGGTAGTAATGAATAGAGCGCCAGGGCCAATGCTTGCGTAGCAAGAATAAAAAGTATGCTTATTATGTTTATGCTCCAAAGACTACACGGCAACGGAATATTCATCCAACCAAAGAAGACAAAATTGGCAAGAATACTCACAGCTATATATATAAAGGTATAGGGCAGTAGCTTGCCTGCCACCGCAATAGCTATATTACCTTTGGCGGCCTGTAGCCATTCGTCGGAAGTGCCGAACTTGTTTTCGTTACCTAATGCGTAAGTGGTGACAAGCAACAAAAGTATTTGTATGAAGATAAAATAGAAGGGTTGACTCAGGTATATTGTATAGTTGCGGTTTTGGTTGTATATAGGAAAATCAGTTTCTGTTATCGGTATTAAGAAAGAGGTAGCAATTGTTTCACTCTCGCCTAATGTCACCGCTTCCGTTACGATTGGAGTAACGGACACTTGTTTTAATAGTTGCTCAAAGGTGGCACGTAGCTCACCACCTACACTCAACATCGCGTTGTGATAGTAATAGACAAGGGCTACTGCTTCGTTATTGCCTACCTTTTCGGCATAGTTGGATGGAATAAACAGATAGCCATAGATGTTTTTCTGTTGCACATCGCTTAGCGCTTCTGTTTCGTTTGCGTATCGTTTCACAATTCGTAGCGCCGGAGTTGCTTCTACCATTCGGATAATGTTTCGTGAGGCGGAACTGTTGTCGGCATCGACTATCCCTATTGGCAGATTCTCCATACGCCCATTGCCAAAGATAGTAGCCATGAAGAGTAGGGAGAATAGGGGCAACACGATACAGGCGGCAAAGTAAATGCAGCGTGATGTCATGCGGTGCCACTCGCGACAAACTACGGCCAATAGTGTTCCTTTCATTGTTGCAAACTTACCAGTACACTCATTCCCGGTCTTAAGTCACAGCTTTCTTGCAGTGGCAAGGCATGTACTTCGAATGTACGCATGTCATAGCTACTACTATTCTCCGTGCTTTTCCATGTAGCGAAACTACCCAATGGGCTGATGTAATTTACTTTGAACACCATCTCTTCGCTACCCAATGCCGGCACCTTTCCTACAAAAGCCTGGCCCATAGTGAAGAATGATAAGTAGTCTTCGCGCACGTTCAGTACTACATAGCAATCGTCCATCACAACCAAGTTCATAATGGGTGTACCTGTGCCCACCAATTCCCCTTGCTTTACGTAAATAGTGGCAATCTCTCCATTCATAGGAGCCGTAAGCCAAGCATCTCGAAGCACAGATTCCACTTCGTTCACCGATCCCTGTGCGGCATCTACCATCGCACGCGCACTCTCCTTGTCTTGCTTCTGCGCTCCATCCTTTGCCAACAGGTATTCCTGGTGGGCGGCGCGCTCGGCTGCTACTGCCGCTTTGTAAAGGGCTTCGGTTTCATCGAACTGCTGGGTGCTTACCACGCTATCAGCATACAGGTTCCTTATGCGTTGGTAGGTTGTAGCAGCCAGTTGCAGGTCGCTTTTGCTTTTGTTCCATAGCTCTTCGGCCGTGCGGATAATCTGCATGCGGGTGCCCTCGTCCACTTTTTCATTTTGAAAAGCGGCCACGTCTTTTAGCGCACTTGCTTGTTGTAGCTTGGCGCGTGCTTCGGGGCTATTGATGCCAACCAATGTATCTCCTTTACTTACCATTTCACCTTCTGCCACCCAAAACGTATCTACCCGTCCGGGTAGCTTGCCGGAGATGCGAATTTCGTTTGCTTCAATTTGTCCTTGAAGGATTACTTGTTTGCGGCTCATTGTTGCAATGCCGAAGATAGAGATTACTACCACCAACGTTAAGCCGATGATGAATGCTTTTGCCAATAGCTTGTTCTTTATTTCCATATTTGTTTCTTAATCTGTGGTGAATCTAATAAAGTCCAAAACATCTCGGGTACTCCACAAACTGCGCAGAGCGTAGCCAATGATACATCGAATTGATAGTATGCCATTAATAGGGCTATCTGTACTTTGGAAAGCATCACTTCTGCATCAACCACTTCGGTAGAGGTGGACATGCCCTCTTCGAACGATTTGCGACGTATGCGCAACAGTTCTTTGCTCATGGCTATAGTGGCCTGCAAGGTGCTTACCTCCTCTTCTGCTTGTTGTAGTTCATTGGATAGTTTGTCTATCATTACGTTTAGTTTGTTTGTGGCTTCCTCTCTTCCCAAAATTAGCGATTGTTTGGTTAATCGTGACGTGCGTACATCGGCCTCGCGATTCAGCCCATCGAATAGATTCCATGTAAAGCCAATACCTATCATGGTGCGTGGCATCAGGTTGCTTGGTATGTTTTGTGCATAGAGAGTATGCTTACCCAGCAAGGCTATGTTGGGAAGATAGGCACTTTGGCTGATGCGTAGTTGATTGTTGGCTATCGACTCTTCCAACCGCAGTTTATTCACCGTATAGTTGGCGCTTTGGCTGAGGCTTTTAAAATAGAGGCTGTCGGGCAATTCATCTATAATAAAAAGAGGAGTAACAGGCGTAAACTCGATGTCGCTATTTTCCATATTTAATAGCGAACAGAATGTACGATGCGCTATTTCATACGCTTGCTTTGCGGATTCCCATTCTCGCTTAGCCTCTTGGCTATTTACCATCGCAAATAATCGTTCGGCTTTGGTTATCATGCCGTTGGCTTCTAATTTCAGTGCATGCTCATAATGCTTTTGTAAGTTTTGGTAAGTCGCTTTTCTGACTTCTACAACCTTTGCGGCTAAATTTAAGGCATAATATGTTTCTATCAATTCGGTTTGCAATAACGCTTGCGTTTCGTCTTTACTTACTTGTGCCAAATCAATCATCCGATTGCCTATACGCGAGGCATAGATGCGTTTGCCACCGGTGAATATGGGCCACGATAGGTTGGCATCAATCGTGGTGAGGTTGCGTTGTAACAGCGGAAGGGATAGCGTATAGCTTCCTACTTTATCGAGTATGGAAGTGATGAGTTGCTCGTCGGGTAGTATGGATTGGACAAACCTCTTCGCTGGTGTGGTGTAAGTGTCGAGCGATTGGCGCACTTCTATCTTGTTGGACATATGTACGTACATACCCGATGCGTTTAATGCTGGAAACCAAAGCGCATTAAGTTTCTGTCGTTCGCTATGTGCTATCTCGATGGCTTTATCGGCTATCTGCAAAGATGGATTATTGTTGCTCATCCACTCCATTGCTTCTTGCAAAGAGAGTGAATAACTTTCCGTTTGCGCCCTTAGGGTAAAAGGAAAACAGAAGATAAATAGGATAACTATTTTGTAAGTCATGCGATATTGAACATTTTCTCCCCTAACAAATCAAGGATGAAGATAGTTCAAAGGATACTCCTTTTAAGGTACAAAAAAAGAGGGTATAAGATACCCTCTGAAAAGGTTAAACCTAAAAGACAAAAAGATTAAACCTTTTGAGGCAAAAGGTTTAATCTAATGACCCAAAAGGTTTAATGTGATTTCACCCCCGTCAGAAGGTGCTGTAGCGCGGTTTTAAAGGCTATTTTTAGACGTATGCATCGTAGCGTCCATCATCGTCGGGAAGTTCATCCTCCTCGGTTTCTTCTTCGTAGTCGGGGTCGTAGGCCGGAAGGTAGTATTGCTCTATCTCGGCGGCAAAATCGGTGAGGCGGCCATGATTATAGGCTTCTACTACGGCATTGATAAGTTTTTGCGATTCAAGTCGCGCGCCGCACAAGGCAATGTATTCTTTTTGTTGCTCGCTCACTTCTACAAACTCTTTTTCGGCCATGTCGAAGAGCCTTTCCATGCACTCTTCTGAACCGTAGCGCGCACCGGTGTTGTAGCATTCCCATGCTTTGTAGTAATCTTCGTCTTCCTCTGCCGCATTTTGGTAGATGTCACCAAGCAAGCATGCCGCTTGTTTTGAGCCTAATTCAAGAGCCTTGTGTAGTAGGTTGTGCGCTTTTTCGTCATCGTTCACTTCGAAGGCATAATTGTAAATGCAATCGTAATTCTCTTTCTCCATGCCCTCTTTCAAGGCAGCGATGTAGGCTTCCTTGTCGGCATCATCGTTGTCCTCGTCTACGAGTGTATATGGATAGATGGACATGGCGCTGATTGAACCCATGCTGATGGCCTTTTTGAAGTATGGGATGGACGATGCCCCTCCATATATATTGAGTATGACGACCGCTTTTTGGTATGCCCAGTTTGGATCGTCTTCGCCATCGGCTTCTATCAATTCGTTGACAATGGTCAGTGCTTTGCCTGGATTCTTTTCTATGTCGTCATCGCCGAATATGATGTTATAGAGTTGTCTGTTTGCGGCAAGGCGCGATTCTTTTTCAAGTGCTTCGATAAAAAGTTCGTGCGATTTGCGTCGGTCAATGCGTCCGAATCGTCCGTAGCGCAATGCTGTCGATAAGGCCGCACCGGCATCAGCGATGCCGTGTTTGTAAGCATAATTGTAAAACTGTTCTGCTTTTTCGAGTGAGTCGGCATCGGGTTGTACGCACAAGTGATATCGCCCAAAGGCATAGGTGGCGTATGGATTGCCTTTTTCTCTATGGGCATTCAGCACTTCGAGCGTGTCATTGTTCAGTAAGAATAAATAGTCGTTGATGATAAACATACTTAAGTAACGTTTCTTGGCATTTTCGTCTTGCTCAATGATGGGCAACGTGGCTTTGATAGTCTCGTTTATCAGTGCTCTTGGGGTAATGTCTTTCGCGCTCATAATCATTTTATTAGATTTATTGCACAAATATATGAATATTTTTTTAACTTTGCCAAAAATCAGTTGCTATGAATCATCGTTTTATTATTACATACATTCACGAGTATAACGATAGGGGTGCTGCTACACGGAATGTAAAGGAATGCATTATCCCTATTGAACAACTTTTGCCGGGTGAAATATTCAATGATGTGTTCGGTCATGAACTTCGGGTGATTGCTATCGATGACGAGGAAATGATGTTTAAGTATAGGGGAAAAGAATTTTCCCTTAACACTAAATGGCAGTTGTTGGGTACGGTATCTTTTAGTTTGCCCAACGAGTATGTGCAAGAAACCTATCGAATGACGTTTCACTTTGAGAACGACTATTTGGATACCGCTTGGGATAGTGAGCGGATGGAGAAACTCATCGATGAGATGCGTGCCAATGAAGCAGAAGGCAATCTTTGGAAGAATATCCCCCTTGGGCGTGAGTTGATGAACATAATGAAAGACGTGTCGCCACGGCGCGATGAAAAGATAAATCCTACCATCAGAAAGTATATCTGCGAGTGTGTTATTCGTGAAAAACTGTTGGATATGCTCGATGTGCCACGACTTTACATGTCGTTCAATGAGTATTGGAGGTTGAATGCTCGCATGGAAACGGAAGATGATAAGAAGAGTATTGAGCACGACGCGCAATTCTTCAAAGTAGTAGATGATAATATCTATCAATATAGCTGGTTGCTATTTTCCCCGGGCGATAAGTACTCCAAAGAGGTTTGGGATGGTATAGGTATGTTGAAATATGACCCTGTGCAACTAACCCCCGAATGGGAGAAGTGTATTTATCAAGTAGAGCGCGAATGTGAACGCCAGTTGGAAGGACATCCGCGTTTTATGGGATTCTGCCATGAATACTGGTCGACCAAGCGTGCCGTACTTGCCAAATATGGTATAGAGTGGAAATCGCCAAGTTCAATGAACCCGAGGGTGTTGTTCGATTAAAGTAGGGTATTAGGAATATGAAAGAGGCATTGATTTTTATTAAAAAAGTTGAACTCAAGACAATAGCTGATGTCTTGTCGGAATATCATAAATTATCTGATGGAATAGTTCCTTCATATGTTATTGAGTTAAGACAGACATCAATGGATACATATGTGCTTTCTTTTCCTACAGGTATTACATATAATGAATATGAAAACTTACTTTTATGGTTTAATAATGAAATAAAAGCAGAAAAGGATATTTACGGGTATAATACGACAAAGCATTTAAAAAAAGTTAGAACAACTACGAATGCAATGTTTTGGGTAGAACCATCCAACGGTAATATTATGTTTTGTCGTGAAGATGGATTGACTTATTCAGAAACGGATGATGGCTTTGAAATAGTTCCTCAAAAAAGAAAATATTTACCATTAGATGTGCAATGGAAAGCATCTTCTTCGCTTATCAAATCATACGCTTTTGTATATGTTGATACAACACGAAGTGAGTGGAAATGGAATCTTATTTTTTATTCGCGCTTAATAGGTGCTATGGTATTATTCTTTTTGGGATATTATGCTTTCCTTTCTACTGTTTTGAGAAATAGTCATTGGATAATTATCGGAATAATAGCTCTGATAGTTTCATTTTGTTGGGGGTGGAAAAGTAAAGGATGTTTGTTTGAAAAGATAGAGAATCGTTTGGTGAATTTTTTAACTTCTTTTTT
>JAGBWA010000051.1 GCA_017630035.1 Bacteroides sp. | reverse complement strand
TTATATATTATAATATAATAATTTTGGGGAAAGTGGAAAGTAAGGACGAATTTCGCTGACCGACCTGACCGTTTTGACCGTTTTGACCGCAATTGCTGATTTTATTGGCGCGTGTTTATAGGACAAATTTTCATGGATTGAGAGGCGTAGCCGCACGAAATAAAATGGCGGCGCGCGCGGATGGGAAACGGTGGCGGTTTTCGGAGACGCCTCAATGAGACGTCTCTACTATGGTTCGCCCAGGTATTGGAAGATGAGGGCGGTTTGGGCAGCGGTGTCTGTGTTTTATGTGTTGTTATGCTACAAAGATAGTAAATTATTCGCATAGTTGCAAGTAAATATCATTGAATTTCATGGAATGTCATGCAATGTCATTGTATGTCATTTCATGTAGTTTATTTGGGGTAGTTTTGCAGTGTCATGACAAAGCTACGAGAAAACTTTTAATTTTTATCTTTTAACTTTTAACTTTTAATTTATTTGAACTATGGCAGTAATTTACAAAGCAAGAAAAGCAAGCATTGCAAACAAGGAAGGAAAGAAGTTGTACCACCCGATGATTGTGCTCACCGGTAGTGTGAAGTTGGAACAAATTGCCAACGATTTGGCTGAGATGAGTTCGCTCTCGCCTGGTGATACCTACAACGTGGTGAAGAACCTTCCGGGCGTGATTCAACGCTATTTGGCAAACGGCAACTCGGTGTTCCTCGATGGTCTTGGCTCGTTTGCGCCCGCCTTGAACAACAGCGGCAACGGTGTGGAAAAGGCTGAGGATGTGACCGCTAACGGTGCGCGTTTGAAGATTATCTTCCGCCCATCGGCAAAGAAGAACATCGATGGCACGGTATCTACTCGTGCGCTCTCCAATGGTTACACCTTCGTCCGCATGGATGGCGTTGCAGCCGACGGCACGTTGGGGGATGAGGATGAAAAGCCTACTACCGGTGGCGGCACTTCCGGTGATGGTGACGATGATGAACTTGATCCACTTGGATAGTGAATAGCTACTCGTTACTCGTAGAGACGTCATAGTATGGCGTCTCTATAGGTGGCGGTGTTCGGAGACGCCTCGGTGAGACGTCTCTACAACTACTAACTACTTGACTACTAATTTAATTTTTAATTTTTATGGAAGAGAAAAAGAATAACAATAAATGGGAATTAATCTTGAAGATTATCATTGCAGTGGCATCGGCCATTGCGGGTGCATTGGGAGCTACGGCGTGCAAGGGGATGTTGTAGTGGCGGTGTTCACGGACACACCATGGCGTGTCCCTACATTTTTGACTACTACGGACGATTAGTGATTAACGACGCACGAAAAACGCGGTCAGTTGGTCAGTTGGTCAGTTTATTTCGCAACGCATCAAAGCGTAATTTCCCCCGCAATGGGTTTCTGCATCAGGCGGCGAACCTCTTCGGGGGCATAGTTATGGCCAAGCAGGAACATCAGTTTGGTGACGGCCGACTCGGTGGTGGTGTCGTAACCGCTTACCACGCCCACTTGTTGCAGGTAGTAGCCCGTTTCGTAGCGCTCCATCTCCACGCTGCCGGCACTGCACTGGGTGACGTTGACAATGACCATTCCCTCTTGGGTGGCGCGACGAAGGCGACTTAAGAACCATTCGCTAAGGGGGGCATTGCCCGAGCCGTAGGTCTCCAACACAACGGCTTTCAAACCGGGGATGGAAAGGATGGCATCGACTACGTTTTCTTGTATGCCGGGGAAGAGTTTCAGAATGGCTACATTGGTGTCGAGCAGGTAGTGGGGATGCAGACGCAAGGGTGTTTTTTCGCGATGTATCTGCATAAAGTCGTACTTAATGTGGATGCCTATCTCGGCCAAGTGGGGGTAGTTGTACGAACGGAAGGCGTTGAAGTTTTCGGCATTGAGCTTGGTGGTGCGGTTGCCGCGCATCAAGTGATTTTCGAACAATACGCACACTTCGGGCACCATGGGGCGGCCATCGGGATGGCAGGCGGCGGCTATCTCGATGCTGGTGATGAGGTTTTCCTTGCCGTCGGTGCGCAACACGCCAATGGGCAGCTGAGAGCCGGTAAGGATAACGGGCTTGCCCAGGTCTTCGAGCATGAAGCTAAGCGCCGAGGCGGTGTAGGCCATGGTGTCGGTGCCGTGCAGCACAACGAAGCCTGTGTAGCGGTCGTAATTGTCGCTCACCACCTTCACAATCTTGCGCCAAGCGTCGGGGTTCATGTCCGACGAGTCGATGGGCGGATTGAACTGATAGCTATCTATACTGATAGGAAACTTCTGCAATTCGGGCACTTGCTTCTGTAGTTGCTCGAAGTCGAAATTCTCCAACGCACCGGTTTCGGGATTTTCGAACATGCCGATGGTGCCACCGGTATAAATTAACAAAACGGAAGTATTACTTGGTTTCATTGCGCTTATTTTATCCATAACATCGGCACAAAGTTAGCAAATATGGTGAACATACGCATCAAAAAGATATAAATCTTTCGCAAGGCCTCCTTTCGCGCATCGATAAGGAAAGAAAGAAAATTATCGTTTTAATGCAATTTTTTAAGAAAATGTGATAGAATGTCACTTTTATTTGCTACTTTTGCGCCATATTTCAAAAGAATTAGTAGAAACAACAACCCATGAAGAAGTATTCTCATTATACTGTCACATGCACCCAAACCACCACAACCCTTAGGGGTTAGGGCTATTTTTTGTGTTTCTACGTGTTACACCAACTTCTCAATCAGTATTATTTTTTAGATTATCCCACAAGAGTTTTGCTAAGTAGAACTCTTTTCACTACATTTGTACGTTAAAAAAACTCACTATAATGAAAGTAATGAAATTCGGCGGAACATCCGTAGGTTCCGCAGACAGCATTTTAAGCGTAAAAAATATCATTGAAGCAGCGCAAGAGCCGGTTATCGTTGTGGTATCGGCCTTGGGTGGAATTACCGACTCGCTGATTGCAACGTCGAAAATGGCCGCAAGCGGAAACGCCGCGTACGTGGATGCCTACAACGAAATGGTGCGCCGCCACGTGGAGATGGTGAACGGCATTGGCCTGGACAGCGGAAAGCAAGCCAACTTGATGGCGGCGGTGAACCAACTGCTGGACGAACTGAAAAATATCTTCAAAGGTATCTATCTGATAAAGGACCTTTCGACAAAAACAAGCGATACGATCGTGAGCTATGGCGAGCGCTTGTCCAGCATTATCCTGGCTACACTCGTGGATGCGCAATGGATGGATGCACGCTCGTTTATCAAAACTGAAAAGAAACACCACAAGCACGTGTTGGTGCAGGATGCTACTTCGGAATTGCTACACAAGGCGTTCGATGGTTGTGCCGAGCGCGTAGTGGTGCCGGGATTTATTGCAACAGACATCAACACGGGCGAGATTACCAACCTGGGACGTGGCGGCTCGGACTACACAGCGGCTATCATTGCCGCCGAACTGGGTGCTGCCGAGTTGGAGATTTGGACGGATGTGGATGGCTTTATGACGGCCGATCCACGCGTGATTTCGTCGGCCTACGTCATCGACCAATTGAGCTATGTAGAGGCTACCGAGCTTTGCAACTTTGGCGCAAAGGTGGTGTATCCGCCAACTATCTATCCTGTTTGTCACAAGAATATTCCTATCCGCATTAAGAATACTTTCCGCCCCGAAGCACCGGGCACTATCATCAAGCAACAAGTGGACAGCCCCGAGAGCAAGGCCATTAAGGGTATCTCGAGCATCAACGATACGTGCTTGATAACGGTGCAAGGTCTTGGTATGGTGGGCGTGATTGGTGTGAACAAACGCATTTTCCGCGCTTTGGCGGAAAGTGGCATCAGCGTCTTTCTGGTGTCGCAAGCCTCATCGGAAAACTCTACATCAATCGGTGTGCGCAACGACGATGCCGACCTGGCCGTAGAGGTGCTGAACAAGGAGTTTGCCAAGGAGATTGACCTGGGCGAGATTTCGCCAATGGCCGCCGAGAAGAACTTGGCTACCATCGCCATCGTGGGCGAAAACATGAAGCATACACCGGGTATTGCCGGTAAGCTATTCGGCACATTGGGACGCAACGGTATCAACGTGATTGCTTGCGCTCAAGGTGCGTCGGAAACCAACATTTCGTTCGTTGTAGATAGCCGTTCGCTACGCAAGTCGCTGAACGTGATTCACGATTCTTTTTTCCTCTCTGACTATCAAGTGCTGAACATCTTCTTGTGCGGCATCGGAACCGTTGGCGGTAGTCTGATAGAGCAAATTCATAGCCAACGACAAAAATTGCTGAACGAAAACGGGTTGAGAATAAACGTGGTGGGCATTGCCAATAGCCGAAAAGCTATCTTCTGCCGCGATGGCATCAACCTGAGTCAATACAAGCAGCTGATGGACGAAGAGGGCATTGCCTGCACACCCGCATCGCTACTGGAAGAGGTGGTGCGCATGAACATCTTCAACTCAGTGTTCGTGGATTGTACCGCCAGCGCCGACGTAGCTGCCCTATACAAGGAGTTGCTGAAGCACAACGTATCGGTGGTAGCCGCCAATAAGATTGCCGCAAGCTCGGCCTACGAAAACTATCGCGAACTGAAGCAAACAGCACGCAAACGTGGCGTGAAATTCCTCTTCGAGACTAACGTAGGCGCAGGATTGCCTATCATCAACACCATCAACGACATGATTCATAGTGGAGATAAAATTCTGAAAATTGAAGCCGTACTTAGCGGCACGCTGAACTTTATCTTCAACATCATAAGCGCAGAGGTGCCCTTCAGCGAAACCATCAGAATGGCGAAGGAAGAGGGCTACTCGGAACCCGACCCACGCATCGACTTGAGCGGCAAGGATGTTATCCGCAAGCTGGTTATCCTGGCACGCGAAGCGGGCTATCAACTGGAACAAGACGACGTGGAGAAGAACTTGTTTGTTCCCGACAGCTACTTCCAAGGTTCGCTGGACGACTTCTGGAAAAACATCGGCCAACTGGATAGCGACTTCGAAGCTCGCCGACAAGTGCTGGAAAGCGAAAGCAAGCACTGGCGATTCGTGGCGAAGCTGGACAATGGCAAAGCGTCGGTTGGCTTGCAAGAGGTGGATGCATCGCATCCTTTCTATAACCTGGAGGGTAGCAACAACATTATCCTGCTGACCACCGAGCGCTACAACAACTATCCAATGATGATTCAAGGATATGGTGCCGGTGCCGACGTAACTGCTGCCGGTGTGTTTGCAGATATTATGAGTATTGCGAATGTGTGATAGAGAATGGAATGAAACACATTATTATATTAGGTGATGGCATGGCCGACTGGCCAGTGGAGGAGCTTGGCGGAAAGACATTGCTACAAGCTGCCCACACGCCATATATGGACAAATTGGCTAAACAAGGACGTAACGGCCAATTGGTTACCGTTGCACCAGGATTTCATCCGGGAAGCGAGGTGGCCAACATGTCGGTACTGGGATACGACTTGCCCACCGTGTACGAAGGACGCGGGCCGCTCGAAGCCGCCAGCATCGGCATCGACCTGCAACCGGGCGAGCTTGCACTACGATGCAACTTGATTTGCATTGAGGGCGAAAACATTAAGAATCACTCGTCGGGACACATCACCACCGAGGATGCCGACCAACTGATAAAATACCTGCAAGAGAACCTTGGAGATGAGCGTGTGCGCTTCCATACAGGCGTGCAATATCGCCACTTGCTGGTGATAAAGGGTGGCGACAAGCGCATTGATTGCACACCGCCACACGATGTGCCAGGGCAACCATTTCGCCCACTGCTGGTGAAGGCTCAAGTGCCCGAAGCGCAAGCTACGGCCGACCTTATCAATGAGCTTATCCTAAAGTCGCAAGCATTGCTGGATACACATCCCATGAACGTGCAACGACGTGCCGAAGGCAAGGATGCCGCAAACAGCATTTGGCCATGGGGCGGCGGATACAGGCCGAAGATGAAACTGCTGAAAGAGACCTATCCGCAGTTGGAGAAAGGTTCGGTTATCTCGGCCGTCGACCTTATCCGAGGCATTGGTTACTATGCCGGGTTGCAACGATTGGAGGTAGAGGGCGCCACGGGATTGTATAATACGAACTACGAAAATAAAGTAGCCGCTGCACTCGAAGCGCTTAAGAAAGAGGATTTTGTCTATCTGCACATCGAAGCAAGCGACGAAGCCGGTCACGAAGGAGACGTAGCGCTGAAGATGCAAACCATCGAAAACTTGGACAAGCGCGCGGTGGGGCCTATCTACGAGGCGGTGAAGCAATGGGACGAACCGGTAGCCATCGCCGTACTACCCGACCACCCCACTCCATGCAAACACCGCACACACACGGCAGAGCCGGTGCCCTTCTTTATTTGGTATCCGGGTATCGAAGCCGACACGGTGGAAACGTTCGATGAAGAAGCAGCCAAGCAAGGCGCTTACGGACTACTGAAAGAGGATGAATTTATGAACCTATTTATGCAAGAATAAAAACAATGAAATACTACAGTACAAACAAACAAGCACCCGAAGCAACCCTCGAAGAGGCTGTTGTAAAAGGATTGGCGGCGGACAAAGGATTGTTCATGCCACGCACCATTAAGCCCCTACCAAAGGAGTTTTACGATAACATCGAAAACCTCAGCTTTCAAGAAATTGCCTACCAAGTGGCAGATGCCTTCTTTGGCGAAGATGTGCCGGCCGGCGTGTTGAAAGAGATTGTGTACGACACCTTGAGCTTCGATGTACCACTGGTAAAGGTGAACGAACAAATCTACTCGCTCGAATTGTTTCATGGCCCTACCTTGGCATTCAAGGATGTAGGTGGCCGATTCATGGCACGCCTATTGGGTTACTTCATCCGCAAGGAAGGAAAGAAGGAGGTAAATGTATTGGTAGCTACCTCGGGCGATACCGGTAGCGCCGTGGCCAATGGTTTCTTGGGCGTAGAGGGTATTCATGTGTATGTGCTTTATCCAAAGGGTAAGGTGAGCGAAATTCAAGAGAAGCAATTCACTACACTGGGGCAAAACATTACCGCCATCGAGGTGGATGGTACCTTCGACGATTGCCAAGCTTTGGTGAAAGCTGCGTTTATGGACAAAGAGCTAAACGAACACTTGCAACTGACAAGTGCAAACTCTATCAACGTAGCTCGCTTCTTGCCGCAAGCATTCTACTACTTCTATGCTTATGCTCAGCTGAAGAAGGCGGGCAAAGCAGACAATGCCGTGATTTGTGTGCCAAGCGGAAACTTTGGTAACATCACCGCCGGTTTGTTTGGTAAATATATGGGATTGCCCGTGAAGCGCTTCATTGCCGCCAACAATCGCAACGACATCTTCTATCAATACTTGCAAACGGGCGTTTACTCGCCACGTCCTTCTGTGGCCACCATAGCCAACGCAATGGATGTGGGCGACCCAAGCAACTTTGCGCGTGTGCTCGACTTGTACAAGCATAGTCACGAAGCTATCAAGGGAGATATTAGTGGTGCTACCTACACCAACGAGCAGATAGCCGAAACGATGAAAGCGGTTTGGCAAACAGAGAAATACTTGCTCGACCCACATGGCGCATGCGGTTATCGTGCATTGCAAGAGGGATTGCAAGCAGATGAAATAGGTATCTTCTTGGAAACAGCGCATCCGGCTAAGTTTAAAGACACCGTAGAAGAGATTATTGGCGAAGAGATTGCTATCCCCGAAAAGCTACAAGCCTTTATGCGAGGCGAAAAGCAAAGCATCGAAATGAGCAAGCAGTTTGCCGACTTCAAGAGCTATTTGATGAGTGTTTAGCGTTTAGCGTTCACTAATCAACGTAATTTAAGAATAGTAAGTAATCACCATCGGCATCGATGGTGATTACTTTTTTTATGCACTCGTTCAAGGTGCCTTGCCACCAATTGGTGAAGTCGTAGAGAGGATAGCGCAAACCATCGCTCACGAAATGCTTGGCACCAAAATTAAAAATGGAAACTTGCTGCCCTTCGCTACAGGTAAATTGTTGCTTTCCGTTGCAAGGAATAAACATGCCATAGTCGGTGTACATAGCCACCTTTACACCCATACGCATATACTCCATCAGCAAACTGATGTTTCCTAACGTATGATCTTCGCGAAGACCTGTTGCACCCACAATGGCAATGTAGTGCTTGCCAATGGAGCGCAAATAGGTGACGGTCTTCGTTAAATCGTTGGTTTCTTGCTCACTAATGCGATGCAACTTATCGGCAAAGCGATTTCTTACCTCGTCCGAGAGCGAATCGCCATCACCCACAATTACATCGGGTGTCAATCCGTTGGCCACACAAGTATTGGCTGCCCCATCGCAACAGGCCAAATAAGTAGCATTGTGTAGTAACGACAATGGCGTAGCATGTGTGGGATATTCGCCATTTGCCAATATTATAGCATCCATTATCTTTAATTTATGATTTATGATTTATAATTTATGATTTCGAGGCGTCTCCGTAAACCGCTACCATGAGACGCCATACTATGACGTCTCTACTAATCACTAGTAGCTAGTCACTCTCCATCATTTTCTTCCATTTTAAGTAGCCAAAGATAGCGATAATTGCATAAAGCGCATACAAAACAGCGGTAAAATAGAGCTCTTTGTAGATGTAAAGCGCCGAACAAGCGGCATCCACCACTATCCATACCCACCACTGTTGCAAGTATTTGCGTGCAAGCATCCACATGCCAACAATGCTCAAGGCGGTGGTAAACGAATCGGCCCATGGCACCGTGCTATCTGTTTGCGTAATTAACAACCAAGCTATACCAACAAAAACAAGCGCAAAGACAACAAATAAGGGCAACCAATAGCCGCGAGGCATGTGCGTAATGGGCAGCTCAGGCGCGTCTTTCGCCTTACCGCTACGCCATACTATCCAACCATAAACGGCCGCTAACAAGTAATAGACATTGATGCCAAAATCGGCATACAATCCAGCTTCGTAATACACAAACAGATAGATGGCAGGCATCACGATTCCTGCTATCCAAAGATAGATACTTGCTTTGTATTCGAGCCACAAATATATCAGTCCTACGATTGTTCCTAAGAGTTCCACTTTTAAATTAAAAGTTAAAAGTTAAAAATTAGAAGTTAAGACTTACATGCGCCAAGAAGTTGGTACCTGCTTGTGCAGCATAGCCGGCATAGTAGTAACGCACCTTTTGATTGCCATCGTAATAGAAACCACTACCGGCATAACCATTGTTTTCGTACTCTTCGTTGAAGAGATTATAGATGGTGCAACCTACGGTGATTTGCTTTATTCGAGGCAACGCAAACGTATAGCTCAAGTTTAAGTTGCTGACGAAATAGACATCCAAAACGTGCGCTTCGTAATCTAAGTTACTCATGTATTGCTTACCTACGTATTGCGAATGCAGCGATGCTTCCCAACCTTTATAGTTATAAACGAATTGGTTGTTCAAAATCACGTCGGGCGAGAAAGCGATGTGTGTATCACCTAAATTGGTTTGCCAAATATCGCCCGAAGGGTCTTCGTTTTCGTACAATGTTTCTGTAAAGTTTTTAATGCGGTTGCGACTGAATGAAGCATTTGCATTCCAACCGAATTGAGGAGTTATTTGCCATGTGGCCATCAACTCAACACCCATACGATAGCTTTCGGGCATATTTGCGGCCAACGGCTCGCCTATCTCGTTCAACTCGCCTGTTAGTACCAACTGGTCTTTATAATCCATATAATAGAGGTTTACACCCACATTCCATGCTTTGTTTGCGAAGGCATAACCCAATTCATAGTCGGTCAAACGCTCTGCTTTTGGATGGATGCGGAATTTGCCATCGGTGTAGTTGTTGCGGGTAGGTTCTTTATGTGCTACGCCCAACGAAGCATAGGCACGATGAGCAGCATTGATTTGCCAATTCAAACCGATTTTTGGATTCAAGAAATCGAATGTCTCGTCCACCGCCAATTGCTGCATACCGGCTGGTTGCTTTGTCCAATCGTACTTATCGTTTTCACCTTTTATGGTATAAGCAATGTGGCGATATTGCAAATCGGCATAAGTACTAAAACCATTTCCTAAGTTGTAGATTGCTTTCAGATAGATGTTTCCATCTTGCTTTGTACCAACATTGCGATAGTAGTCTTGGTCGGGATTTAAGTTGCCTACATAATTCTTTATCCAAAGGATGCGTCCGAAGTGGTCGCCTTCATATCGATTCCATCCGCCACCCAATGTTGCATTAACACGTTCGTTGCGATAGGTCAATGAGAAGATGCCACCATAGAAATCGTTATCCATCGCCTTTTTGCGCACTAAGTCGGTATCATCGCCTTCCAAACCATATTCGGGCAACCAACGGTCGGTTTTATACTCTTGGTAGTAGCCATCACCTTTAGTGTAGTGCAAACCTACGTTCATATTCCAATGGGTATCGAAATTATGATTCAATAGCAACCATGCGTGCTTTTGCACATAATTGTCGGTTTGGTCGTCATAATAGTGGTCAACGCCATTTTCATCAGTAAACATATATCCGCATGAGTTGTATCGGCGACCATACTCGGCCATCTCCTCTTTGCTTGCATAATTCCATGCATGATAGGTCTCTTCTTGTCCGCCAATCAATATCAAACGCAAGCTGGTATTTGCGGTATAGTAACCCGTTTGCAGATAGTAGCTATTTAGTTTTACCGAAGCTCGGTCAATGTAACCATCTGTACCAATGTTGCTTAGGCGAGCATCTACCGCCCAATGGTCGTTTAGTAATCCCGTACCCAACTTCAACGTTTGCTTCATTGTTCCAAACGAACCGGCCGATGCTGTTATAGAAGCATAAGGTTCTACGGTGTGTCGTCCAGTTTGCATGTTCATGCTTGCGCCAAAAGCGCCAGCACCATTGGTCGAGGTACCTACCCCTCTTTGTAGTTGCACATCTTTCAAACTCGAAGCCAAGTCGGGCATATTCACCCAAAACACGTTATGACTTTCGGCATCGTTCATCGGTATGCCATTGGCTGTTACGTTGATGCGTGTAGCATCGGTGCCGCGTACACGCAAAGTTGTGTAGCCAATACCTGCACCAGCATCACTGGTAGTGATGGCACTGGGTGTCATACTTAACAAATAGGGCAAATCTTGTCCATGATTTTGTTTTTTGAGTTGCTCACTCGTCACATTGGTGTAGGCCACAGGAGTAGCTGTAGTAGCGCGAGTAGCCATAATTTCTACTTCTTGCAGCATCTGTATCTGCAAGCTGTCTGTTGGTGTTTGCGCACAAACACTCATTCCTGCCGCCAATAGCCAGCAGGTTGTCATTGCATTTCTTTTCATTGCAATTCAAACTATTAGATTAATAAAGAAAAGGGGCAACTTTTCTTCTCTCTTCCCTACGCCGGCACTACCCGGATCAGGTCAATGGGTATGATCTCAGCCCGTCATATTAGGGCACCCCTTAGTTGAAATCGGGGGCAAATGTATAGGATTCTTGTAAAACATGCAAGAAATACGAAAAAAACTTGTTGTATTTCTTTTAGATTGACTTCGCTGAATGTTATTTTCTGTAACTTTGCAAAAACTTAACTAAAAAAACAATCATTATGCTAACATTCTTACAAACAACGGCCGCACCTGAAGGTACCGCCGCAACATTGGACAAAGTGCAAGAACTTATCCAACAACTAACTAATTGGGGTATTAGTACCGGCAAGCAAATCATTGCTGCTTTGATTATCTTCCTTGTAGGCCGTTTGCTTATTTCGCTAATAAACAAATTGGTTGCTAAGGTTTTGGCACGCAAGCATGTAGATGCCGGCGTACAAACGTTCGTAAAGAGTTTTGTAAACATCATGCTCACCATCTTGTTGATTGTAGCTATTATCAGCAAATTGGGCGTTGACACTACCTCCTTTGCAGCGCTATTGGCTTCGGCTGGTGTAGCTGTTGGTATGGCACTTTCGGGCAATCTGCAAAACTTTGCCGGCGGATTAATCATTCTTTTGTTCCGTCCGTTCAAAGTGGGCGATTTCATTGAATGCCAAGGCGTTTCGGGCACAGTTAAAGAGATTCAAATCTTCCACACCATCCTCACTTCGGGAGATAACAAAGTGATATACATCCCCAACGGAGGATTGAGTAGCGGGACAGTAATTAACTATAGTCGTGAAGAAACTCGCCGAGTGGATTGGACATTTACGGTTGAATATGGCGAAGATTTTGATAAGGTAGAAAGTGTTATTAACCGTTTGATCGAAGCTGACGAGCGCATCTTAAACACACCAGCACCTTTTGTAAATCTCATCGCATTGGCCGATAGTAGTGTGAATGTAGTTGTCCGCGTATGGGTGAAAAGCGAAAACTATTGGGATGTATTCTTCTCGATGAACAAGGCCGTTTATGCTACATTCAATAAAGAAGGCATCAATTTCCCATTCCCACAAATTACAGTTCATCAAGCAAAATAAACCGACTCATCCTCCTTTTTAACATTTTACACCACAATTAAATATTCTAATTTAACTAAATTAAATAATTTTACATAAATAAGGGCTGAATCATTTGGTAGATTC
>JAGBWA010000050.1 GCA_017630035.1 Bacteroides sp. | reverse complement strand
CTACTTGGGACAAAGATAATACAAGCCAAGTGGAGAACAAAATAAATTATTTATTTTTTATCCCGAGGCGAAGCCTATCTTATCCAAAGATAGTACAAGCCGAGCAAATAAATAAAAAAAGAGGCACTTCATCACGAAGTGCCTCTAAACGCCTTAAGTTTTAAAGTTGCTTATCTTTAGAAAATATAAGCCAATGATACTTGCCAAGTTTTTGTCTTAGCAGAGATTGCCTTATCAACACCACTTACAAGATCCATACCTTCGAATGTATCGCCCATAGGGATTTGATAAGTGATACCTACTTGCAATTTACGGAGCAGCTTCACACCTGCGCCCAAGTTTATACCAACTTGTGTAGTCTTTACATCTGCCCAATCGATATCTTTCAAATTGAAATAAAAATCGGGGCCAGCGGCCAAGTAAACGCCTAATGTGCTACCCAAACCGATAGTATATTTCAAATTTACAGGCACTTCAATACCTTGTTGTTTCCATTCGTTTTCACCTTTTTGCGAGTAAAGCAAAGCACCATCGATGCCTAAACCTAAAAGAGGCACGGTTGCTTCTACCATAGGGCCAATGAAGAAGCTTGTAGTGTTTTCCTCCAAACCTTCAGCATTAAGACCTTTTATATCCAACTCAGCCAAATTCAAACCACCCTTAACACCCCACTTCAACAATTGAGCTTGAGCAGGAGTAGCTAAGAAAAAGCAGCAAACAGCTACTGCTAACAGACTAAAAATCTTTTTCATAACGTAAAATCATTTAAGTTTATGGCGACAAATATATCAAATTTTTCTTAAATAGAAACGTACATCATCAAGATTTGTTCACACAAGGCCTAAAAAAGTATTTTATACAAGCAAGATTGTAAAGAATATTCACTTCGCGAAAAATAGCCCTATTGCCGCGATAAATTTTCCCAGTAGGGAAAAATAATTTTTCCACAAGGGAAGATATTTTTTCTCAGTTGGGAAAAATATCGGCTGTTTTTAGCCGATTTTTCACGTAAAGAAATATTACTTCTACATATCTACAAGAAAAATCAAGCACAAACAGAACAATATTCACCTCTTTTTATTACTTTTGCATCACAACCCCTTAAACATAGAATCATGAAAATACTTATCATTGGAGGTACAGGCACCATCAGTAGTGCCATTACTCGTCAGCTTGCCGAGAGCGAGCACGAACTTTGGTTATTAAATCGTGGAAATAGGAAACAAGAAGTTCCGGCAAACGTAAAACAAATTGTTGCTAACATTGACGATGAGGCAGATGTTTTACGCCAAATAGGTGACACAATGTTCGATGCCGTATGCGAATTTATCGGTTTTGTTACTGAGCAAGTTGAACGCGACCACCGACTCTTTGCCGGCCGCACACGCCAATACGTTTACATCAGTTCGGCATCGGCCTATGCCAAGCCAGTACGCAACTACATCATCAACGAAGGCACCTCGCTTTGCAATCCGCATTGGGAATACTCGCGCAACAAAATTGCGTGCGAAGAGTTGTTGATGAAATACTACCGCGAAGAAGGATTTCCAGTAACCATCATTCGACCAAGTCACACCTATTGCGAACGAAGCGTACCCGTAGGTCTTCACGGCATGAAAGGTAGTTGGCAAGTACTGAAACGCATGATGGAAGGCAAGCCAGTTATCGTTCATGGCGATGGTAGTTCGCTCTGGACAATGACCTTCAACGAAGACTTTGCGCGCGGATTCATCGGATTGCTTGGCAACCCACACGCCATTGGCGAAGTTTTCCAAATCATGTCGGACGAATCGCTCACATGGAATCAAATCTACAAAGCCGTGGCCGATGCACTTGGCGTGGCCTTTAAACCTTATTATATATCATCCACCTACCTCAACGATATTGCACCGAAGGAGTATGATATCGAAGGCAATCTCATTGGCGACAAAGCCGCATCGGTAGTGTTCGATTGCGCTAAGCTGAAACGAGCCGTCCCCGGCTATCAAGCTACCACCAGATTTGAAGAAGGTGTACGCAAATGTATTGACTATATCCTCGCACATCCCGAGTATCAAGAAGAAGATCCCGAATTCGATGCTTGGTGCGACAAGGTAATCAATGCGCTCGAAGAGGTTAAGAAACAATTCTAAGGCATACAAAAAAAGAACGATTCGCTCAGTTTAGCGAATCGTTCTTTTTTTACAAAAGTTCATTCATTTACCTCTATTTATAGGCCCATCGGTAGTATACGTAAACCAATCGAACGAAGCTTTACCTGCATTTTTCAATGTGTTATACGTATATAAACCAATGCGACATCCCTTCCAATGTCCAAAAGGAATAAAGAACGGCTCGCCACAAGGCTTAAAGTTGATATTATCCAAGCTATAGTAGTATTGCGTTTTTTTATTCGGCATGTCTATTTTAACTCGGAGATATATCCTTGTTTGAGATAGCGTATCTATATTCATCTCCTTCATATCGTTTGCCCAATAAAGGATTCGTTTTCCATGCTCTTGTTTCACGCCCAATAGGCAAGACAACTTACTCATACTAACCAACCCACTACGCTGGCCATCAACCATTTGATCGAAATCCATAGCAACCGTTGCCTCGCTTACGTATCCCATTACTTTTTGCGTTAAGGTGTTTCGAGCTAGCCAAAACACGTCTGCCTTTAATGCATTAAAAGTAAGGCTACCTGGGTTTTCGGAAAGCGACCATGCTTCATTTACCGGGTTGTGGTTGAATTGCCATTGCAAACCTAATTCGAGGTTTGAGAAGTCATCACTTGTCTGAGGCAAGAAAATATCATTACTTGCAATAGGCTTTTTATATGTATATACAGGCTCGCCTATCCCATTCATATCAATATCAACTCCTATGACGGGCCAATTATCTTTCCAATGCATGGGTTGCAAATGAGTGACACGTCCTAATGCTCCGTCGTGTTGAAAATGAATAAATGCCCATTCGTTATTAGGCAAATCGACAATAGCCCCTTGATGTGGCCCGTTTATCGGTGTAGAGCCTTGTTCTAAAACCACTTTCTTCTCATATGGCCCATAGATGTTTTTCGAGCGTAAAATAGTTTGCCATCCTTCACCAACACCACCTTCGGGAATAGAAATATAATAATATCCATTCCATTTGTGCAACTTGGTACCTTCGGCTACAGGGCCTGTGTAAACCGTGAAACCATCATCAAGAAGTTGCTTTCCGTCAGCAGACATCTTATGAATAATTATAGGACCTGCGCCATGACGGCTTCGTCCTAAGTAGGCTTGTCCATCTTCATCCCAAAACGGGCATGGATCTTCCCATTTTTCCACCTCTTTTACTAAATGCAATGGCTCCCATGGGCCTTCAGGATTCGTTGCGGTAGTCATAAATAGGCCCTCGTGAGGAGTACAGAAAAATATCCAAAACTTATTATCATGATAACGAATTGAAGGTGCCCACGAACCGCCGGCATAGCGTTCGTTCTTTTCCCAAGAAGGGAAATTAAATTTATCATATACCTTAGATATCAATTTCCAATTAACCAAATCGACTGACTCTAACACTTGCATGCCAATGAAATGAAAATCGGAAGCTACCATGTAATACTTTTCACCTACACGAATCACATCAGGATCGGAATAGTCTGCATTTAATACAGGATTGATATATGTCCCATTCCCTTGATCTCCCCAAGCTTTTCGAGACTGACCTTGCGCCAATACTTGTACTACAACCAAGCATAAGAAAACATAAAATAAGCATACTCTTTTCATAGCTAATCCATAAAATTAATTACTTTTAATGTTGACATGCAATATTAGCTAATTTCTTTAAAATAATCAAGCTATCTTACACGGAAATCATGGCTATGCAGAAAAAATGCAGATTAAATGTTACAAATTGCAAAAATAGTACCAACATTATATGTTGTTATAAAAAAAATGCTAATTTTGCAGTTACAAATTGTTTAGCCATGCATTTCTAAGCAACCAAATGCAAAAACTAACCTTTTGTTATTTCATGAGAAACAAGGTTGCTATATTAACTTTTTTAATTATCGTAAATTTATGATTAACAAGACACACAAACTCTTATTGTTAATTGCAAGTTGTATGTTTATCGGGCTAGCAGCACATGCCCAAACACAACAACCTCCTATGATGCTGGGTAGAGGTGCTCCTCCACCAAAAGATTACAAAACACCGGCAATTACCGAGTATTTCACTCCTGCTACAGCTACTGTAATGACTCCTGATGCAGAAGGTTTTATCCGCCGTTGGTCACTTCTTGAACCCATCGAAAAACCAAATCGTAGCAACACTGTATTCGTAGACAGCTACTTGCGCGAACAATTCAACACAGAGTACTTCAAAAACCAATTCACAATGATACCTCGCGATGGCCAAAAGGTTAAAGTAGGTAAGCAAACATTGAAATGGCATTCACTTGATAGCAAATTGTTCAACGTTAAGTTGTTCCGTTTTGCTACTGGTTTGAAGAAACAACAATACGGTATCCTTTTCTGGGCAGTAACCGTTATCAACGCTCCCGAAGATATGGAAGTGAGAATGGCTGTAGGCTCTAACTCAGCTTCTATGTGGTGGCTCAATGGCGAAGAAGTATTGTTGATGTCTGGCGACCGTCGCATGGTTATGGACGACTGCACATCTAAGCGCATCACCTTGAAGAAAGGAAAGAACATCCTTCGCGGTGCCGTTATCAACGGTCCTGGTATGAGCGACTTCTGCGTTCGCTTCTTGGATGAAGCAGGTAAACCTGTTACAAACCTAACAATTACAACAGAATAAAAAAAGATGATTATGAAGAAAAACATACTTATAGCCTCTATTGCAATGTTGGCTGCCGTAAACTCGGCTGAAGCCCAAATTGGAAATCCTTACATCCACGACCCTTCTACTATTATGGAGTGTGAAGGAAAATTCTACACCTTCGGTACAGGAGGTGGTGGTCTAATCTCACCCGACGGTTATACTTGGGATAGCGGTGCCGTTCGCCCTGGTGGTGGTGCAGCTCCCGATGCTATTAAGATTGGCGACCGTTACTTGGTAGCTTATGGCGCTACAGGTGGTGGTTTAGGTGGTGGCCATGCTGGTATCATCTACACTATGTGGAACAAGACCCTTGACCCAAAATCTCCTGATTTCAAATATAGCGAACCAAACCTCGTAGCACAATCAGAATATGACGAAGACTGCGATGCTATCGACCCATCATTGTTAATGGGCCCTGATGGTCGCCTTTGGATGTCATATGGTACTTACTTCGGTTTCATCCGCTTGGTTGAATTGGATCCTGCAACAGGTAAGCGTGTTGAAGGCAACAAGGCTATTGATATCGCTATCGACTGTGAAGCTTCAGCGCTTATCTACCGCAATGGTTGGTACTATTTGTTGGGTACCCACGGAACTTGCTGTGATGGTGTAAACTCAACATACAACATCGTTGTTGGTCGTTCACGCAACGTAACTGGTCCTTACATTGACAATGTAGGTCGCGACATGTTGAAAGGTGGCGGTAAAATGGTATTAGCAGCTGGAGGTCGCTTGATTGGTGCTGGTCACTTTGGTCGTTACATCGTAGAAGAAGGCGTTGAAAAAATGTCTTGCCACTTCGAAGCTGACATGGATCGTAGTGGACGCAGTGTATTGAATGTTCGTCCTTTGGTATGGAAGAACGATTGGCCAGTAGCAGGCGAAATGTTCCAAGAAGGAACTTACGAAATTGAATCAGAACGTAGAGGTTATGCTCTTGAACTTGCCGTAGATTTCGTTCGCCTTGATACAGGTATGCGTAGTTGGAGACGCGATCCTAACGAACCTCTCAAGCCTATCGCTAACCAAAAGTTGGAAGATGTAATCGGTACTTGGCCAACAGGTAATATCGATATCCGCATCGGTGACTACATGGTACGCCCTCACCAACGTTGGACAATCACTGCTGTTCCTGAAGCAGGTGGTTACCTCGGTGGTGCATACTACAAGATTACTATTGAAGGTACTAACCGAGCATTGACTGCTACAGCCGACAAGGAAGTAATTGCAGTTCCTGAATTCACAGGCGCACCTGAACAACTTTGGCAAATCGACCAATTGACAGATGGTACTTACCGCATCATGCCTAAAGAAATCCCTGGTTGCAAAGAAAAATTGGCTTTGATTTCCGCAGGTGATAGTACTCCTACATTGGGTAAGTTTGATATGAATAGCGACAACTCTAAATGGAATTTCCGCAATCATTAATCAAACATTGACTAAAGAAT
>JAGBWA010000049.1 GCA_017630035.1 Bacteroides sp. | reverse complement strand
CAATCATTGAAAGAGACACTTATCAAGTTTCATCGAGAAGAAAAACTATTCAACTTATTACCGCTATATCGCATTGTATTGGCTATACCAATACTACTAAGCATCGTCAAAGATTTGGAAAATCTTGGAGTAACCCATGCCATGTATTGCATTTGGGGCGGATTGCTTATGGGAGTAACATTCGGGTTGAACCTCCGTCGCCGATTCAAACGCGATTATACGAGAATGCGTGAAGCATTGGAAGAGGAGATTAGCGAATAATTGTTTCGATACTTAACTATTATTAGGCTCGGAAGAAACAGCAGTAGATTGTTTCTTCCGAGCCTTTTGTTTATCTTTGCACGCAAATATAAGAACTATGCAAGCGTATATACTTCCATTTTTGAATCTGTTGAACGAGATGTCGCCCTATTTGCTTTTAGGCTTCCTCATGGCGGGCATCCTACATGCTTTTGTGCCGCAACAGATATATATTCGTCATTTGTCGCAAAACAATTTCCGCTCGGTGCTGATGGCGTCGTTGTTCGGCATTCCCCTACCCCTTTGCTCGTGTGGTGTAATCCCTACGGCCATGTCGTTGCGCAGAAGCGGTGCATCGAATGGTGCTACGGTGGCATTCCTCATCTCTACCCCCCAAACAGGCGTTGACTCGATATTGGCCACTTGGTCGTTGATGGGAGCCCCATTTGCCATTATTCGCCCGCTTGTTGCATCCATTACATCGCTCATGGGCGGCACGCTTGTCAACTGGTTTACAAAAGATAAGAGCAATAATATCTGTTGTGAAGAGTGCGTAGAAGAAGCGCACAAAGGATTCTTCCAACGATGCATAGAGGCCTTGCGCTACGGCTATGTAGGCATGATGCAAGACATTGGTAAGTGGTTGGTAATCGGATTACTAATTGCCGGACTTATCACACTATTCTTACCCGATAATTTCTTTACCGCTTTTCAAGCTTATCCTATACTGAACATGCTCATCGTCTTGGCCTTTGCTATGCCCATGTATCTCTGCGCCACCGGCTCCATCCCCATTGCCGTAGCATTGATGATAAAAGGATTAACACCCGGTGCGGCTTTGGTATTGCTCATGGCCGGCCCGGCTACCAGCATGGCATCTATATTAGTAGTGAACAAGGTGCTGAAGCGAAAGGTATTGATGCTCTACCTACTGGCCATTATCGGTGGGGCTATGCTATTCGGATTGGGAATCGACTATCTGCTACCAGCCGAATGGTTTACGCAAGGATTGGTTGAGCGAGGAAGCCATGCCGCATGCCATGCCCACGAAACAAGTTGGTGGAAATGGGCATCGAGCATCATGCTTATCCTTTTGTTGCTCAACGCCTATCTGCATCGCGGAAAGAAGCAAGCACAAACGGCCACCGAGCGAGTATTCAAGATCAAAGGCATGAGTTGCAACCATTGCGCAAATAATGTCCAAAAAGGACTTGAACGCTTGGAAGGAATAACATCGGCACGCGTCGATTTGGCCACAGAAACGGCCTATATAGAGGGTAATGCAAGCAACGAAGCGGTGGTAAGCACCATTGAACGATTAGGATTTGAAGTAATAAAGGAGGCATAAACTATGAAATTCAACCTTGAAGTATCCAACGAACTGAGACAAGCATGTCCCAACTATCGCGGGGCGGCGGTATATGCAACCGTGCGCAACACTCTCCATAGCGAGGGGTTGTGGCAAGAGATTGATGCTTTTACACACGAGCTACAAGCCACCGAAACCGTAGATAGCATCAAACAACAAACAGCTATTGTAGCTACACGCGATGCCTATCGCGCTTGCGGAAAAGACCCAAGCCGCTATCGCCCAAGTGCCGAAGCACTTCGTCGCCGATTGCTTCGCGGATTGAATTTATACCAAATAGATACGTTGGTGGATTTGATTAACCTTGTCTCCCTCCGCACGGGATACTCTATTGGCGGCTTCGATGCCGACAAGATTCAAGGCTCCGACCTCTGCCTCGGCATTGGAAAGGCCGACGAGGAGTTCGAAGGCATTGGCCGAGGACCTTTGAACATCGAAGGCCTACCCGTTTATCGCGATGCCATTGGCGGCATAGGCACGCCAACAAGCGACCACGAACGCACCAAGATGGGCATTGAAACCACCCACATCCTTGCCCTTATCAACGGATATAGCGGAGAGAAGGGGTTGCAAGAGGCGGCTGAAATGACGCTCGATTTACTAAAGAAGTATGCCGATGCTACCGAAGGAGAAATAGTGCTATACTAACGTATCTTCCTGTTCATTCTTTTTATCATTACAACAAAGAAGCAGAAGTTTATCCTAACTTTTGTGGCATGTTTATGCTTTCTACATTAAGCATCGCAAAATCAAGCATTTAGAGTTTCCATGAGTTTCTACGAATGGAAACGACAGTTCCCAGTCGTGGAAACGCGCGTTTCCTAACTAGGAAACGACAGTTTCCTAGTAGGGGAACGAGCGTTTCCTTTAAAGGGAACGGCTCCAAGCTTAGATTCTTTGTCATTTAGCTCAAAGCTGTATAATATTTTCCTTTAAGCAATAAAAATATCCATTTAGATAGTAGGATTACTAAAGAAAAGGTATTATCTTTACGGCATCAAACATCAAACAAATTGTAAATACTATGGAAATTAAATTCGATTACAACGAAGTGCCTTTTTCTTTTGGACATTGTGCTGTGAGCACTTGCCCTAAACGCGAAACATGCTTGCGTTTCATTGCTTGGCAACAAGCACCAACCAACCGCCCTTTCCTTTCGTTAATAAATGTGCGTTACCTGGAAGCGCGAGGAAACAAGTGCGACATGTATCTATCCAACGCTCCCGTTCGCTATGCCCGTGGATTTATACACTTGACGAAAGTACTACCCGTAGCCGCCGCCGACAGATTTAGGTACAGAATGATTGGCCAATTTGGGCGTAAGGTTTACTACCAAATGCGAAAAGGAGAAAGATTGATTCACCCCGACGAGCAACAGCTCATCGTGTCGTTGGTAAAATCGTTAGGCGTAGAGATTGCCGATTGTTTCGATGCCTACGAAGAGGCTTACGACTGGAAGGGGTAATTACGCTTGCAGGCTTTCCAATTCGATAGAAGCCTCCTCCCACGCTTCGACGGCCTTGTCCAATTGTTGCTTTAAGCGGGTGTGACGTTCGTAGAGCGTCATATCCGAAGCGCCTTCGGGCGTTGCCATCTGTGCTTCGAGCATAGCAATGGCCGCCTCGGTTTGTTCGATTTCGGCCTCGCAATCGGCCACACGACGTTCTACCTTCTTAAGTTTTTTATTCAACTCTTTCTGCTGCTCATAGCTCAACTTAGCGGCCGATGGTTGCGCCTCAGCAAGTTGTTGGCTCTTGGTTTGTGTGGGCGATGCAGATAGTTGCAACTCGGCAAGGTTATCGATTTGTTTCTTTTGCAAGAAGTCGTAGATACCGCCCAAGTGTTCCTTTACTTGTCCGCCTCCAAACTCGTACACCTTTGTTACCAAGCCATCGAGGAAGTCGCGGTCGTGGCTTACGACGATTACCGTGCCGTCGAACTCGCGGATAGCCTCTTTCAAGATATCCTTCGAACGCATGTCGAGGTGATTGGTAGGTTCGTCGAGAATAAGGAAGTTTACAGGTTCGAGCAGTAATTTAATCATTGCCAATCGGGTGCGCTCGCCACCGCTAAGCACTTTAACCTTTTTGTCGGATGCTTCGCCACCAAACATAAAGGCACCAAGTATGTCGCGTATCTTCAGTCGGATATCGCCCACGGCCACACGGTCGATGGTATCGAACACCGTCAACGACTCGTCGAGCAATTGCGCTTGGTTTTGTGCAAAATAGCCCAATTGGACGTTATGTCCTAAAGTCAAGCGGCCGCCATAGTCGGTTATCTCGTCCATGATACACTTCACCAACGTAGATTTTCCCTCGCCATTCTTGCCCACAAAAGCCACCTTCTCGCCTCGGTTGATGGTAAGGTTTACATGGTCGAACACCAAATGATTGCCATACGCCTTGCGCACCTCTTCGCAAATGACGGGATAATTACCGCTTCGGCTACTACATACGAACTTCAAGCGCAAAGCCGAATTATCCACTTCGTCCACCTCGATGCGTTCAATCTTTTCCAACTGTTTGATGCGGCTTTGTACCTGAACGGCCTTCGTAGCCTTATAGCGGAAACGTTCGATGAAGGCTTCAGTATCTTCTATTTGCTTTTGCTGATTCTCGTATGCACGAAGTTGTTGCTCGCGACGTTCTTGGCGCAAGACTACAAACTCGTCGTACTTCACCTTATAATCGTAGATTCGCCCACAAGAGATTTCCATGGTGCGCGTAGTGACATTGTTCAAGAAAGCACGGTCGTGGCTCACTAACACCACGGCATTGGCTTTGGTTGCAAGGAAGTTTTCCAACCACTGGATACTCTCTATATCAAGGTGGTTGGTAGGCTCGTCGAGTAATAACACATCGGGACGACGAAGCAAGAGCTTGGCCAATTCGATGCGCATGCGCCAACCGCCTGAAAACTCACGAGTGGGACGATTGAAATCGGCACGACTGAAGCCCAATCCTTGCAAAGTGCGCTCTAATTCGGCTTGGTAGTTGGTGCCTCCCATCATGAGGAAGCGCTCATTTTCGTGCGTAAAGCGGTCGATAAGTTTTTGGTAGTCGGGACTATCGTAATCGGTACGATCGGCCAATTGTTGGTTCATCCTTTCCAACTCGGCTTGCATCTCGAAGATATGTTCGAAAGCCAGTTCAGCCTCTTGCAACACGGTACGCTCGTCGGCAAGTTTCATTACTTGCGGCAAATAGCCGATGGTACATTCGCGTGGGATGGCTACAACGCCCTCGGTGGGGCGTTGCAAACCAGCCAATATCTTGAGCATAGTAGATTTGCCTGCACCATTCTTTCCTACAAGTGCAATGCGGTCTTTCTTATTGACCACATAGCTCACTTCTTGGAAAAGTGGCGTAGCATTAAACTCTACCTTAAGTCCTTCTACCGAAATCACTTCTTAGAATAGTTTATTAGGATATACACCAGCGGCTACAAGTTCCTTAATCTTTTCTACTACAGATGGGCGGTCTTCTGGATAAGTCACACCAAACCACTTGCTTGTAGTGTCGAGCACCTCTACCGTAGCAGTACCTTCGGCAATGAGTTTATCCACTACGAAAGGAATAAAGAATTCGCTCTTCAAGTTCTCCATGTTTTGTGGATCGCTAAGGAATTGTACGAACAAGTCTGCGCTATATCCGAAGTAATCGGGAGTAAAGCCCCAGAAGTTCATACTTACCGGTGTATTCTCGGGAGTAGCTGTCCACTCGCCATTATCGTCAATATACTTCACTTCGCCATCCATGCGTTGAATCTTAGTACGCTCTACAACCGAAGTAAGCATGCGATTCTCATCGGTACCACAAATACCACGCGATACGGTACCGCTTTCGCTCAATGTATTGCCTACACGGAAGCCCACCATAGCATAACGATTCTTTGAACCTTCGGGCAAAGATGAGAGGAATTGCGCCATCGAACGATACGAATCGCTTCCGTAGAAGTCATCGCAATTGATTACGGCAAATGGCTCGTTGATAACAGGTGCACCCATCATAACGGCATGGTTAGTACCCCATGGTTTTACACGACCTTCGGGGCAAGTAAAGCCTTCGGGCAATGCGTCGATGCTTTGGAATACCAATTCGCAAGGAATGTGGCCTTCGTATTTAGAGATAATCTTTTCGCGGAAATCTTGTTCGAAATCCTTACGGATTACAAATACCAGCTTACCAAAGCCAGCTTTAATTGCATCATAAATAGAGTAATCCATGATTGTTTCTCCGTTAGGACCGAGGCCATCGAGTTGCTTCAAGCCTCCATAACGGCTACCCATACCGGCAGCCAACAAGAATAGAGTAGGTTTCATATCTTAAGTGTTTAAAAGTTTTCTGCCGCAAAGATAGGCATTTTATTCATCAGAATGGATAACCGATAGCAAAATGTAATGCCAAATTATCTTTGAACTTTGGCATATTGAAATATCCGCTACGACCATTCTCGTATGGATAGTGCAAACCAACGCCCAAATCCAAACGAAATACCAAGAAATCCATGTCGTAGCGCACACCTACACCAGTGCCCAATGCTATTTGGTCAATGAAATGCTTAGCGGTTAACTCACCACCGGGACGTCCTTCATCCTTACGCAACAACCATACATTGCCCGCATCCAAGAAGGTTGCGCCATGCAAATCGCCCAAGATGCGGAAGCGATACTCTAAGTTTGCTTCCAAGCGAACGTCGCCCACATGATTGATGAAGTTGTACGAGCCATCGCCCGCATAATAGCTACCGGGGCCTAAACTACGAGCCGAGAAAGCACGCACACTATTGGCACCACCGATATAGAATTGTTCGGTATAGGGGGCTGTTGTAGCATTACCATACGCCCATATAACACCGGCCGCAAAACGTGTAGCTACAGAATTGTTTCTGTCCATCCGCCAATGATAGCGAAACTCCGAATTAAGTTTCAAGAATTGAGCAAACGGCACACCTAGCAACTCCTTGTTTCTTTCATTAAAAGGCTTACCAAAGGCAGTATAGATGGCCGAAGTTACATTACCAGCCGATGCAACCGTTGTTTGCCACCAGATAGGATTACGTACCGTACGCAACGATGAATTGTCGTAGGTCAACGTATATTCCATCATCGGAATAAACTGATTACGCAAACTGATATATAATGCCGGATTCTCGGCTTGTATAGCTTCGAACTCGGGTGTTGGGTCGCGAAGCACGTTAAATGTCAATCGGAAAGGTGTAAAGTTATGCTTCAGCGTATTGGTGGGTTGAAATTCGTATGACATACCACCACCAAAAGCCAATAACTTGTAATACTTAGCCCGATTTAATTGGTCGATATAAAGTTTCAACCGAGTAGCCGCCGCAAAGTCATACTCACGTTCACTCAAACCTGGGAATAGGATGCGTGGGAATGTCAAAGAGGAAGAAAGACCCCACTCGTAACTATTCATTTTCGAAGAGCTATTCTTACCGGTTTGCCATTCATAACTACCTTTTACTTCTACACCCCATGATTCGCCACCACCAAACACATTCTTCTTTGTCACACTAAATGATGCGCCTGGGCCCATTTGGTTATTACTCTTTGTCTTGAAGTTCAAATCAAGCTCGGCATCGTATGGCTTGTCCAGCGTTGCCCAAATGCTATAGTTTAGTGTATCGCTTACGAAAGCCGTATCGCGCGGTTCGTAACGCATTTCGGAATATCGAAAGATACCGATATTAGCCAAACGCTCTTGCACACGCTCTTGTCTATAAACGCTATACAAGCCTTCTGCACGGCGTTGGCGTTCTATACCCGTACTATCAGCTACTTGGCGTTTAAGGCGATATCCTTTGTAGTTTACCCAACGATAAAGCATGCGAGGACGCACCTTCAATTTATCATGATAATAGATATGCAGATTCTCGTAGCGCATGCTATCGGTAGGCATTTCACCATTATCGCCCAATAGATAGAAGTGAACATCATTGTCTAAGAAGAATGGTTTCTCGGCTACTGGAGGCATACCGGCTACTGGTACCATGCGCAAAGCTACATGCCCTCCACGTACCAATGTTGTATCGGCTTGATAGGTCAGATAATCGGGGCGGAAATAGTAGTAGCCCACATTGCGCAACAGATTACTGATACGCGTACGTTCTTCATTCAAATCGAGCACATTGAACTGTTCGCCCGGACTGATAAGCGAGCGTCTGCGACTTCGCTCCATGATACGCATGGTTCGTTCATTAAAGCCTTGGAAGAATACCGTATCTATTATATATGGATTACGAAAATCTACCGTATATTGTAGTTGCACCTTCTTGGGGTCTTTCTTGTCGGTAAATGTTTGGTATGAAACATCACCATTAAAATAGCCAAACTCACGAAGGATATTTTCGCCCGCTTTCTTTCGGATAGCCGGATTCACTTGAGACAACAATACCGGATCGGTAGCAAAGCGATCGAATATCCACCTTCCAATACCTTTTTTATCTTGGTATTTCTCAAAGCCATTATACACCCACAAGCCTACAGGAAAAGGTATTTTCATTGTTGAGCTACCCATAAAAGCATTGTTTGGCGCGGTGGCAAGAGCAGCTTCAATCTCGGTCAATGCCGTTTCGCCCACCGAAGATGTGGGAGTATTGTTCAATATCATTGCTTTCTGGCCAACGTACAATTGCTCACCTTCGGGCAAGTTCTTGGTTGTTGAACAGGCCATAAACAAAAGTATGCTTATGCATAGAGATACTATATATTGAAAATTCCTCATTGCCTTATTTCTTCTTGAATATAAACAATTCGCCTAAGTTGTTCAGTTTTTTACGAAGTACCAAACCGGCACCCGTTTCTGTTATTTCGCCATCCAACACACTTTCGTAATTCTTATTATGGAATACACGCACATATCGTGTGCCGCTATTATCCAATCGATACTCTAAAGAGATGTTGTCAATGAACGATTCGGTTGTATTAGTCGCATTATTACCTGTACTTACCTTACCGCCAATGACAATCTGAACACGATCGTTGAAGAAGCGTTGCGAATAGCGGAAACTATAATCGGTTTGCGTATCGCCCGTTTCGGCCGATGTCCGATTCTCTACTCCCATGCTGAAGCTTGCATTCGAGCTATTCAAAGCCGAACCGGCCAATGCATTGATTTGACTTTGCAACACACTATTCAGTGCCGAGCCCATATCTAAACCATTACCCTTTACACCGCTATTCAGGTAGATACCTGTAGCCAACATAGCAATGGCTTGTTTGCTTCGTTCTTCGGCACCCATAGCTTGCAATTCGTTTTGTATCGTAGCATCTTCGGGTGCAGCAATATCGAATACCAACTCGGGTGCTTCCAATTTATTCTTTATGGAGATAGATACATCGAAGTTCACCATACGCGAGCCGCCATCGCCATCGGATACGGCGGCACGTAAGCGCTCGGTTGCCTTCAAATTCAAATCGGGATTCATTATATCGCCACGCCAATCTACATAGCTACCGCTACTGAAAGCGAACTCCTTCAAAGGTATAATAGGCAATGAGTAGTTCATTGTACCTCCCGAAAGGGTGTATCGTCCCGTCAAACTTAAATCACCTTGTGGTGTATAAAGCATATTCAAATCGCCACCTCCTTCCAATTCAATGTATTTACTTCGGTCACTACTCAAGTCGGCACGCAAACGAACGGCATCGTCAATATGCACCGACATGTTCATATCCATACCGCCCAACGATACCATTGTAGCATCTTCTTTCGCCACTTGGGTAGTATCGGCAAAAGAGGTAAAGGTTACCAAACCATCCAAACGGTCTTCTACCGTTAATGGCGATTCCGTAAGAACGTATGTTACATTTGTGCTTCCTAATAGGTTCATATTGCCTCGAAGCGTCAAAGCATTGAGTGGGCCACGTAAACGAGCATCCAAATCCACGACAATCTTACCATATATCAAACTTTCGCGTGTACGCGGAGCATCGAGGAAGGTATATTTCGATGCAAAGAGATTGAGGTTGGCCGTAGGCATATCCATCTTTCTGAAATCAACAACACCATCAATGGTAAACGGATTTTCGCTATTGGTATAGATGGCAAACTTATTGAAATGCATTTGATTGTCGGCAATCTTCACCGAGCGATTATCGAAACGATAGCGAGCGCCTGCTTGCCGAGCAAATAATGTTACACTATCCAAAGTCAGTTCACCTTCCACTTGCGGTTTATCCAATGTACCTCCAACGGACACATCACCAATTAAGCTACCCGTTAAGGTTATCATTTCATCGGGGACAAAGGCATTGAGCATTGGCAACGGGAAGTGGTCGACCATTGTATTCAAATCTATCCGTTGCTGATTGTTCGTAGCTTGCAATTCGCCATCGGCCATTATTACTTCTTGGTCGTTTGCTAACATGTAGGCATTCAAGAAGTGGCGGTTATCATCGGCCGGCAACCAAGTAGCACCCAAACCTATATCGCCCACCAAGCGACCTTCGTACGAGAATTGATCGATATTCGAATCGGCCGAAAGTTGAAGCGAAGATTCCGTTTGTACATAATGCGTTTCGATGGTGAACAAACCGCCTATTCGCGGCATATACGGCAACACATCGCTAAGCAAATCCAAATTCAAACGACTAAGTTCGATATTCATGTTTTGCAATGAAACCGTATCTTGCTGATTGGATAGCATTTTGAATCCCAATCCATCTTCGCCCTCCATATCTATATTGGCATAGGCACGCATATTTTTATGTAGGTATGCCCAATTAGCATCATCGACAAAATGGAATTTGCGGAAGGCTAAGATAGGCTCTTCCGGGGTGATTCTGAGCAGCATACCATTACCCTTTCCATTGCCTTCGGTGAGCGGGCGAGCATTTAAGCCAAAGTTCACACCCGTTTCTCCATTCGCATCGACGAAATTCAGCAACAACTCGGCATCTTCGTTTCTCACTTCCCCGGTAAGCGAAGCATTGAATGCTACATGTGGATGACCCGGTGCATTTACGACGCCCGCTTGTAGGCGTAAGTGTGTTGTATCTTGTTTCGTCAGGATGTAGATAGTATCCATCTGCAAAGAATCCATGCGGAAGCCATGCACCGATGCTCGTCCATTGATACCGGTTTGCGGTGTCAATCCGAAGCTAAGTCGGAAATCATCGTACGAAATGTCTTTTGTAGCCAAGAAATAGCTAATAGGATTATCTTTTCCCGCTTTTAAATGGAAGCCTGCCGAAGGCATCAACTCGCGCAAAGCGGCATGATTCAATTTGCGTTCGTCAATTTGTTGCATAAGCAAAGTTGCAAACTCATTGCCTTGCTCAATCATTTTCTTCAGCGTACTACGAGCACGGAAGCGGAAATTCATATCGCCCGCATTGAGTTGTAACTTTACCGAATCGTGACGCGCCTCCGATGCTACGGTAAAGGCAAATGGTCGTTTCAATGGTTTAGGAGCAATGCCTAAGCCGTACAAATCGACTTGATTCACATCCATATCGAGTGTACCATCGAGATAGGTACGATCGAAACGCATGTTGCCATCGAGCTTCAGTTTCAACAAATCGTTATCGCTATCTACCTTCAAACTTGCCACTGATTGATTCAATCCGGCATGCATTTGCATCTTGTCGAACTTCCAATGTCCATAATGCAAATGATCCAACACGGCTTGAATATCGGCTTTTGTTTTGGGCGATGCCAAGTCAAAGCCTTGTCCGCTTGCTTTGATAGTGGTGGTGAGAAGCGATAATGAATCTTGTGGCAAGAAGTGTGTCAACTCCAACGAATCGACCATCAAATCGGCTTCATAAGCCAATGTCGAAGCATTCAGTTTAGCATTTAAGTTAAGCAAACCTTCTGCCTCTTGCAAATCGAGATGTGCTTGATATTGTGGCCCTTTGAATGTTAAATTGGCATTCATTTGCATACTATCGGGCACTACCACCGAAAGGCTATCGGGCGTTACACCGGCTAATGCTTTTAAGAAGTTCAAATCGTGCGTTTGCATTGCGAAGTTCAGTTGGCCATTTCGTTGCAAAGAATCGGTCAAATAATATACTGAGCCTTCGCCGGTTGCATTGAAAGCGCCTGGCAAATCGACTTCGAAACGCGACAATTGCATCTGGCGTAAATTACCATCCGTACCAGCCGAGATGACCAACGGATACTCGGGATAGGCCTCTTTGAATGCATTTGGTAGTTCGGCGGCAAGCAGCATAATGTCTTGTTTGCCAATGCGCGCATCAAAACGAGCCGTCAAGTGTCCCGTAGTTGGCATGTTTATCATTCGCCAATAGGTATGTGCTCGAAGACTCATCTCGCTATGTGCCGTACGCAAACGTAATTGCGGCACTTCCACCACGCTTGTATCTGCCCGCAAGCGTCCATCTACTGATACCAAGCTCAAACCACTTCGCTCGTTTAAAGAGAATTTCCGAATGATTGCGCCTAAATTTTCCCCGGCAAAGAGTAGCGAATCGACGCCTATCGTGATGTCGCGAAGTGCGATATGCGAAGGGTCGAAGCCGCTAACGGGCGTTGCATTGCCAACGTCGTACGTTAATGCGGTTTTATCCACCACAAATTGCTGGCATGCATAATGTTGCTTCAACAAATCGGCTTTAGCATTCAGCACTTTGGCACTACCCAACCGAGTGGATAGCCTCATCGAATCGAGCGGCATATTCAACGCTACATCGACATTGTTCAACGCCAACGAATGTAGGTTAATCTTCCAATTCAGCGGGGCGGATGCACTATCGGGAGGGGCGGTTGTGGTATCGTTCATCAATACCGCCACTTTTGTATCGTTCAGTTCGATTTCGTTCAACACAATCTCTTCGCCACTCAAGTCGATGCCATGACTCTCCAAGAAGAATCGTCCAAGATTGCCTTGAACGTGCATGCCTTCGATGAAGTTGGCCGAATTGACAACGGCATCTTCCACAAGCACCTCATCTACTTCTACCTGACCTTTCAGCAAGGGGCATGCTTGTACTCGCACACTGAGGCGTTGCAAGTCGAGCAACGTATCGGGCTCTTGCACCACTTTTACGCCTCGCACTAATAGATTGAGGGGGAAACGCAAGTCGATGCGTTGCACACTGATGTTCATGCCCGTTGCCTCAGAAGCTATTTCGGTGGCCTTTTGACGGATGATGTTTTGCACCGGCGGCACATAGAGTAGCGCCATCAGTAGTACAAAAAGCAATAACGGTGTAAGTAGTACCCATAGCACTACTCTACCCCATCCTCGTTTCGTCTCTTGCACTGGCAATTCTTCCATCAAATTGTATTGCTTAGTAAATTTGTACAAAGGAAACAAAATATTTCGATAAATGATTAACGAAAAGCACTTTTTATGCAAAAGGGAGTAGTTATAGCGTATAAAAAAGAAATAGCCAAGACAAACGTCCTGGCTATTGATGCAATATCGATTGTTTTTGTTACTCTACGATAGTCATTTTCTTAATCACTACATCTTGCAAAGGGCGATCGCTACGGTCGGTTTCTACCTTTTGAATAGCATCGACTACTTCGATACCTTCGAGCACTTCGCCAAACACGGTGTACGCGCCATCCAAGTGAGGAGTACCTCCAACGGTAGTGTAAGCTTCAATTTGTTCAGGAGTGAAACGAAGTTCGGGTAACTTGTCTGCCTCGTTTTGTGCTTGCTCGAAGAGTTCTTCTTGCAAATTCATCAAGCCTTCTTGATCGTTTTCTTTACGCATTTTGTAAATCTCCTTCATGCGTTTTTGAGCCAACGATTGGAAGATAGTGTTCAAGCGTTGATGATTCATTTGTTGCTCCATGCTGAGGAGGGTTGAGTCGTTGTAAACTTGACCTGTTACAATATAGAATTGACAACCCGACGACTCCTTGTTAGGATTTACTTGGTCGCCTTGACGAGCAGCGGCAAGTACGCCTTTCTTATGGAAATATTGCGGATAAACAAACTCTGCAGGGATAGTATAGCCCACATCGCCCGTACCGAGTTGCTTGCCCTTTGGTGCGCCTTTCGATTCGGGGTCACCGGCTTGAATCATAAAGTTATTGATGACACGATGGAAGAGTGTACCTTCGTAAGTGCCATTCTTTACAAGCTTAATAAAGTTATCACGATGTTTGGGCGTTTCGTCGTAAAGTTTTACCACTACATCGCCAGCCGATGTTTCAATCTTTACCTTAGTATTCATATTATCTTTTGAATTGTTGCCTGAGTTGCAAGCCACCATGCCGCAACACAAGAGGGTTAATAATAGTTGAGTGATTTGTTTCATACCTTTTTAGTTTTATATCGGCAAAGATAGCAATAGTTGTTTATTCCTCCAAATTTCTCTTTGCTATCTACTTGTTTTGCCACAACTATGGCACTCTCTTGCCAAGCCTTTGGCAGTGTAGTGCCATAGGCTTGGCAGCGCACTGCCAACATTTTGGCAAAGCTTGGCACGAATGGCGTATGTCTGACGGGGGTTAAAGGTTGTTTTTCGAAGAAAATGCACATCGAAGTAGCCCATAGGCAAGGCGATTTTCAACGCAAAAGCAAACGGCAATTTTCCAACGAAAACGTTTTTAAAATTATATCCGAAAAACTTGCTTTTCTATTTTGTGCTTCGCACACTTTATATTATCTTTGCACATTATTATATTTAAAGCATAAAATTAAGCAAAATCATGGCTGAAACAAAGAGAATTAAAACCGCATTAGTATCGGTTTATCACAAAGAAGGCTTGGACGAAATCATTACCAAGTTGCACGAAGAAGGTGTACAATTCCTCTCAACTGGCGGTACTCGCCAATTCATCGAATCGTTAGGATATCCCTGCCAAGCAGTGGAAGATCTTACCTCATATCCCTCTATCCTTGGAGGCCGCGTTAAAACACTCCATCCAAAAGTATTCGGTGGTATCCTTTGCCGCCGCGGTTTGGAGCAAGATATGCAACAAATTGAGAAATACGACATCCCCGAAATAGACTTGGTGATTGTTGACCTCTACCCATTCGAAGCTACCGTGGCAAGCGGTGCCGAAGAGCAAGCTATCATCGAAAAGATTGACATAGGCGGCATCTCTTTGATTCGTGCAGCTGCCAAGAACTTCAACGATGTAGTAATTGTGGCTAGCCAAGCACAATATAGCCCCTTGCGCGACATCTTGAAAGAACATGGCGCACAAACCACTCGCGAAGAACGCCGTTGGTTTGCGAAAGAAGCATTTGCCGTTAGCTCACACTACGACTCGGCTATCTTCAACTACTTCGATGGCGAAGAAGGTAGCGCATTCCGTAGCGCAGCCGAAAACCAAAAGACATTGCGCTATGGTGAAAACCCACACCAAAAGGGTGTATTCTATGGCAACCTTGAACAAATGTTCGACCAAATACATGGCAAGGAAATCTCGTACAACAACTTGCTCGACATTGCATCGGCTGTTGACTTGATTGACGAATTCGACGGCACAACAACTGTTGCTATCTTGAAGCACAACAATGCATGCGGATTGGCCACTCGCTCAACCGTAACCGAAGCATGGACAGATGCACTTGCCGGCGACCCAGTATCTGCATTTGGTGGCGTAATCATCACCAATGCCGTAATCGACAAGCAAGCTGCTGAGGAAATCAACAAAATCTTCTTCGAAGTGCTCATTGCACCCGACTATGATGTTGATGCATTGGAAATCCTCGGACAAAAGAAGAACCGCATCATCCTCGTTCGCAAACCTGCCGACATGCCTAAGAAGCAATTCCGCTCATTGCTCAACGGTGTATTGGTGCAAGATCGCGACTTGAAGCAAGAAACTACTGACGACTTGAAAGTAGTGACCGAAAAGGCTCCTACCGCACAAGAAATCGAAGATATGCTCTTTGCCAACAAGATTGTTAAGAACTCAAAATCGAATGCTATCGTATTGGCTAAGAACGGACAATTGCTTGCAAGCGGTGTAGGACAAACCAGCCGTGTAGATGCTTTGAAGCAAGCCATCGAAAAAGCTAAGAACTTCGGATTCGACTTGAATGGTGCAGTAATGGCAAGCGATGCATTCTTCCCATTCCCCGACTGCGTGGAAATTGCAGGAAACGAAGGCGTTACAGCTGTTATCCAACCTGGAGGTAGCATCAAAGACCAACTCACCTTCGACTATTGCAACGAACACGGCATAGCCATGGTAACTACTGGTTTCCGCCACTTCAAGCACTAATTTTTAATTTTTAATTCTTAATTTTCAATTAATTAATGGGTTTATTCTCTTTTACACAAGAAATAGCAATGGACTTGGGCACCGCCAATACCGTCATCATCAGTGACGGTAAGGTGGTGGTGGACGAACCATCGGTGGTAGCCCTCGACCGACGAACAGATAAGATGATTGCCGTGGGAAATCAAGCAAAATTGATGCACGAAAAAACCCACGAAAACATTCGTACCATTCGCCCGTTGCGCGACGGTGTGATTGCCGACTTTAACGCTTGCGAACAAATGATTCGCGGCCTTATCAAGATGGTAAACACACGCGGCCGACTATTCTCACCATCCATGAGAATGGTTATCGGTGTACCATCGGGCAGTACCGAAGTTGAACTTCGTGCCGTTCGCGACTCGGCCGAGCATGCTGGTGGACGCGACGTGTACTTGCTATTCGAACCAATGGCAGCTGCTATCGGTATTGGCGTGGACGTTGAAGCGCCCGAAGGCAACATGGTGGTAGACATAGGTGGCGGTACAACCGAAATCGCCGTTATCTCATTGGGCGGTATCGTTAGCAACAACTCTATCAAAACCGCAGGCGATGACCTCACCGCCGACATCCAAGAATACATGAGCCGCCAACACAACGTACGTGTCAGCGAACGCATGGCCGAACGTATCAAGATTAACGTTGGTGCTGCACT
>JAGBWA010000048.1 GCA_017630035.1 Bacteroides sp. | reverse complement strand
GGTCAATTGGTCAGTTAATTTTCGCATATTGGATAGGATAATACAAAAAAAAGGAGTTACATTTCGTAACTCCTTTTTTGTCGGGGTAGCGGGATTCGAACCCACGACCCCCTGCTCCCAAAGCAGGTGCGCTAACCGGACTGCGCTACACCCCGAGTGCATTTCCTTTCGAAAAGCGGTGCAAAGATAGAGGTTTTATTTGTATCTGCAAACTTTTCGAGAAACTTTTTTTAATTATTTTTTTGCTTATCGTTTTAAATGTAGATAGAATTCGCTCGTTAGCTGCTGATAGTCTGCGGTATAACTACCATCTGGCTGATGAATAATTAATTTATCGTTTAGGCAGGCTGAAAGGCCTATTCCGAAGGATATAATCAGTCTGCGACAAGGTTTTTGCGGTTTGGTAAAGATGTGTAGTTGCTTGCGCGGATGGAATCCGTACTTCCAAGCGGTATCTACAACCAACTGCCCCACCTCGCTTGGAATGATGATGCAAAGCTGTCCATCGGGATGAAGCATCGTTGCTGACTGTGCGAATAGTACTTCGTAATTCAGCTGGTCGGCATGACGAGCTGCATTGCGTTGTGCATCGGGACAACGAAGGGCATCGACAAAATAGGGCGGATTGGATACGATAAGATGGTATGGTTGCGACGAAGAGTAGCACTTGAAATCTTGACAAATAATCTTTACTCTATCTGCCCACGGAGAGGCTTGCACATTGCGTTGTGCTTGACTTGCTGCTTGCGCATCAATCTCTATCGCATCTATCATTGCCAACGGTTGACGCTGGGCTAATTGCAACGCTATAAGCCCCGTACCAGTACCCACATCGAGTATGCGACGAGCATTGTCCACTGGCGCCCATGCGCCAAGCAATACGCCATCGGTACCTACCTTCATGGCGCAATCGGATTGCTCGATAGTAAATTGTTTGAACTGAAAGTATTGGTTTGACATAACGTACAGTGTGCTTGTTTGCGATGCAAATGTAGTAATTGCTTTCGTAAAAGATGTTATTTTCGAATAGTTTTTATCTTTTTATGCCCCTCTTATCGCATGTTTCTGAAAGAAATGTTGTAAATTTGTCGGCTCATTGCGCGAATGTGCGCGCATGATATATCAAGTATAGACGATTTTAAACAAAAGAATAAATTAGACGAGATGAGCGATTGGGATAAAGGATTTTCGATTATAGCCGACTTGGATGGCAACGAAGAGCAATACATGAACGTGGAAATGGAGAACGAAATGCCTGTATTGCCCCTAAGAAATATGGTTTTATTTCCCGGTACGGTGATGCCTGTAGCGGTGGGAAGATTATCATCGTTGGAATTGGTGAACAAAGCCGAGAAATCGGGCAAATTCATAACTGTGGTATGCCAAAAGCGTAGCGAAGTGGAGCAACCACACTTGGAAGACTTGTACAAAGTGGGCACCGTGGCAAAGATAATTAAGTTGTTGGAAATGCCCGACAATACAAAAACGGCCATTGTACAAGGCGTGAGACGTGTGAAGCTGAACAAGATAACACGCGAATATCCATACCTCTTCGGAGAGGTAACGGCCATGGACGAAGTGATGCCTGAGAAGAACGATACGGAGTTCAAGGTATTGGTGGATTTGGTATTGGAAGCTGCCATAAACTATGTGCGCATATCCAACATTATGCCGCCCGACTCTACCTTCGCACTGAAAAACATCAAGAATCCGATGTTTGCCATCAACTTTACGTGCGTGAACATCCCCTTCATGAAGGAGATAAAGATGGAATTGCTGAAAAAGAAATCGCTTAAAGAGCGTGCCTACAGATTGCTTGACTTGATGAAGAAGGAGACGAAACTCATTGAAATAAAGGAATCTATCAAAAGTCGTGCACGCGAGGACATCGACCAGCAACAACGCGAATACTTCTTGCAACAACAGATAAAGACGATTCAAGACGAACTGGGCGGAAACGTTCAGCAACAAGAGGCGGACGATTTTCGTGCATTGGCCGAGAAGATGGCGTGGAGCAAGGAGGTAAAAGAGTTGTTCTTGAAAGAGGTGGGCAAATTGGAACGAACAAACATCCAATCGCCCGACTATAACGTGCAACTGAACTACCTACAAACCATGACAAGCTTGCCATGGGGTAAATATACAACCGACAACTTGAACCTAAACAATGCCGAAAAGACATTGGACAAGGACCACTACGGCTTGGAGAAGGTGAAAGAGCGCATCTTGGAACACCTTGCCGTATTGAAGCTGAAAGGCGATATGAAGTCGCCCATCATCTGCTTGTATGGCCCTCCGGGAGTGGGAAAAACATCGCTGGGACGCTCTATTGCATCGGCATTGAAGCGCAAATACATCCGCATGTCGCTGGGTGGTGTACACGACGAAGCCGAAATTCGCGGACACAGACGTACGTATATTGGTGCGATGCCTGGTCGCATCATCAAAGGATTGATTAAAGCTGGCTCATCGAATCCGGTATTCATCTTGGACGAGATTGACAAGCTTAGCTTATCCAACCATGGTGACCCTGCATCGGCGTTGCTCGAAGTGCTCGACCCTGAGCAAAACAGTGCCTTCCACGACAATTTCTTGGATGTGGATTACGACTTGTCGAAGGTGATGTTCATTGCTACAGCTAATAACTTGAACACCATACCCGCACCCCTACTCGACCGCATGGAGCTAATCGAAGTGAGCGGATACATTACCGAAGAGAAGATTGAGATAGCCAAACGCCACTTGCTGCCGAAAGAGATGGAAGCTAACGGCTTGAAAAAGCAAGATTTGAAACTTCCGAAAGCAACCATCGAAACCATCGTTGAGCAATACACTCGCGAAAGTGGTGTGCGCGAGCTGGAAAAGAAGATTGGAAAGATAATGCGAAAACTGGCATTGAAATATGCCAAGAACGATGCGGTGGAGAAAACCGAAATTAAGCCAGCGGATTTGTACAACTACTTGGGTGTGGCCGAATACTCGCGCGACAAGTATCAAGGAAACGACTATGCCGGTGTTGTAACAGGATTGGCTTGGACGGCTGTAGGTGGCGAAATTCTCTTCGTAGAAACAAGCTTGAGCCGAGGTAAAGGTGGCAAGTTGACACTGACTGGTAACTTGGGCGATGTGATGAAGGAATCGGCCATGCTGGCGTTGGAATACATCAAAGCACACGCCTCGTTGTTGCAACTCAACGATGATATCTTTGATAACTGGAACATACATATCCACGTACCCGAAGGTGCCATACCCAAAGATGGCCCATCGGCAGGTATCACCATGGCTACATCGTTGGCTTCGGCTTTGACACAACGCAAAGTAAAAGCAAATCTGGCCATGACCGGAGAGATTACACTACGCGGAAAGGTATTGCCTGTAGGTGGTATCAAAGAGAAAATCTTAGCCGCTAAACGCGCTGGTATCAAAGAGATTATCCTCTGCCAAGAGAACAGAAAGAACATCGAAGAGATTCAAGAAATCTACTTGCAAGGTCTTACCTTCCACTATGTGAACGACATCAAAGAGGTGTTCGATATTGCACTGACTAACGAGAAGGTAGCATCGCCTATTGAACTGAATGTAAAAACTGAAAAGAAAGCCGAATGACGTTTGAACTACTACATACCGATAGCAAAACCAACGCAAGAGCCGGATTGATTACTACTGATCACGGACAGATAGAAACACCTATCTTTATGCCCGTAGGTACACTGGGTAGCGTGAAAGGGGTACATCTGAACGAGCTGAAAGAAGACATACAAGCGCAAATCATTTTGGGAAATACGTACCACTTGTATTTGCGTCCAGGATTGGAGGTGATTGAAAAAGCCGGTGGATTGCACCGATTCAATGGTTTCGACCGCCCAATGCTGACTGATAGTGGTGGTTTCCAAGTGTTTTCGCTATCAGGTATTCGCAAAATGAAGGAAGAGGGTGTGGAATTTCGTTCGCACATCGATGGAAGCAAGCACCTCTTTACACCCGAACGCGTAATGGACATTGAGCGCACTATTGGTGCCGACATTATGATGGCTTTCGATGAATGTACGCCAGGCGATGCCGACTATCAATATGCCAAAAAATCGATGGAGCTTACACACAGATGGCTGGATAGATGCTTAACTCGATTCAACGAAACAGAGCCAAAATATGGCTATAAGCAAGCACTCTTCCCCATCGTACAAGGATGTGTGTATCCCGATTTGAGAAAACGTTCGGCCGAATTCATTGCATCGAAAAATGCCGAAGGAAATGCCATCGGTGGATTGGCCGTGGGCGAACCAACGGAAAAGATGTACGAGATGATTGAGGTGGTGAACGAGATTCTTCCAAAAGACAAACCGCGCTACTTAATGGGGGTGGGTACTCCGGTAAACCTGCTCGAAGGCATTGAGCGAGGCGTGGATATGTTCGATTGTGTGATGCCTACACGTAATGGACGAAATGGTATGCTATTTACCAAAAACGGCATCATGAACATGAAGAACAAGAAATGGGAGTTCGACTTCGAGCCTATCGAAGCCGATGGTGCATCGTATGTGGATACGTTATATAGCAGAGCATACTTAAGACACCTGTTCCATGCACAAGAATTGTTGGCCATGCAAATAGCTTCCATTCACAACCTGGCCTTCTATTTATGGTTGGTGAAGGAGGCACGCAAGCACATCATTGCTGGCGATTTTGCTACATGGAAACCTATGATGGTAAAACGACTTTCTACGAGATTATGATGAACAAGCTAAAAGAAATATGGGAATTGGTGAAGCGACCCTTCGTGGGAAAAGATCGCTTCTTGAAACGAATAGACTACTACATCATCAAGAAATTCTTGGGTACGTATGTCTTTGCCATTGCGTTGATTCTTTCGATTGCGGTGGTGTTCGACTTCAATGAAAAGATGGATAAGTTTGCACAAAACGAAGCGCCTTGGCAAGCCATTGTCTTTGACTACTATGCAAACTTTGTCCCCTACTTCGCCAACTTGTTCAGCTCGTTGTTCGTTTTCATTTCCGTAATCTTCTTTACATCGAAATTGGCCGAGAACTCCGAGATTATTGCGATGTTCTCTACCGGCATGAGCTTCAAGCGATTGCTACGCCCCTATATGGTATCAGCAGCTATCATTGCGATAGCGACCTATTTCCTGGGTGCATTCATCATTCCCAACGGTAGCGTAACGCGATTGAACTTCGAAGATAAATACTACAAACAACGTAAAGCCAACACGGCAAGAAACATTCAGCTGGAGGTAGATACGGGTGTAATTGCTTACATCGACCGCTTCGAAAACTACAATCAAACGGGCTATCGCTTCTCGCTCGACAAGTTTGTCGATAAGCAATTGGTATCGCATCTTACGGCAAGAAGCATCACCTACGATACTGCACAAGTGCATCATTGGATTATTAAGGATTACATGATTCGCGAACTTACCGGTATGCGCGAAAACATTACCAAAGGCGATCAGCTGGATACAATCTTGGTAATGGAGCCATCGGATTTCTTGATTATGAAGAATCAGCACGAGATATTAACAAGTCCTGCACTAAGCGAATATATCGACAAGCAAAAGCAGCGTGGATTTGCTAATATTCAAGAGTTTGAGATTGAGTATCACAAGCGAATAGCCATGTCGTTTGCTTCGTTCATCTTAACGTTGATTGGCGTATCGTTATCGTCCAGAAAAGTAAAAGGTGGTATGGGGTTGCATTTAGGTGTAGGCCTGGCGTTGAGTTTCTCGTACATCCTTTTCCAAACCGTTGCATCTACCTTTGCTGTAAGCGGTAGTATGCCTCCGGTTATAGCGGTATGGCTTCCCAACATTTTGTATATGGGCATTGCATTCTACCTATACAAAAAGGCACCGCAATAAGCTTACTGAAAAATACTAAAATAAAAATCCCTGAAATTAACAATACTAAATATTTTAAATTAGTTTGTTCTGATAGATTTTTTTTAGAATTTCTGAAATCTGTAAACATAACTGCCATCCCTAAAATAATTGGAATAGCAACGCCATATATAGCAATTTGAATTATTGCATTATATTCAGAGCCTAATATATAGAAAATTATTCCCGCAAGAAAAAACACACATATAGCAGATAATAATGAATGAAAAATATTTTTTAGATTTATTGTCAAAATAGCGGTTAAAATCATCAGTATAGCTATAGAATAAAATAT
>JAGBWA010000047.1 GCA_017630035.1 Bacteroides sp. | reverse complement strand
TAGAAAAGAAAATCCAAATTTATTTGAGGTTTCTTTTCTACCTTTTTTCTTGCAAGGATGCCTGCGGCAGCATTAGGGATGATTTTAATCAATCCCTGTCTCAAGGATGCTCGCGGCAGCGTTAGGGATGATTTTAATCAATCCCTGTCTCTTGGATGCCTGCGGCAGCATTAGGGATGAACAACGTCAATCCCTGTCTCTAGGATGCCCATTCTTCAAAGAATTTTACCTATCAATATGCTAAGCAAACTACCAAATTAGCAACTACCCTTAAGGGAATATTTAATTAGTGTATAAAATATATTAAAATATATTTGCACGTTAATGTAAAAAGACCTACTTTTGTGGTAAATAAAATTATTAACACTAAAACCAAAAGAATGAAAAAAATCTTAGTGACAGGAGGAGCTGGATTTATTGGTTCGCATTTGTGTACAAGACTCATTAACGAAGGAAACTATGTGTATTGTTTGGACAACCTGTTTACAGGCTCGAAACGAAACATCACTCATCTACTTGACAATCCGAACTTTGAGTTTATTCTACACGATGTAGAGAAGCCCTATATGATGGACGAAATAGACGAAATCTATAATCTAGCTTGTCCGGCATCGCCCATTCACTATCAGTACGATGCAATCAAAACCATTAAAACATCGGTGATGGGTGCTATCAACATGCTTGGCTTGGCAAAGAAAACCGGTGCAAAGATTCTGCAAGCATCGACAAGCGAAGTCTATGGCGACCCAATGGTGCATCCACAAGTGGAAAGCTATTGGGGAAATGTTAATCCAATAGGCATTCGCTCGTGCTATGACGAAGGCAAACGATGTGCCGAAACACTCTTTATGGACTACCATAGACAAAATGGTATAAAGATTAAGATAATTCGTATCTTCAATACATACGGCCCAAGAATGTTGCCGAACGACGGACGCGTAGTGTCGAACTTTGTGGTACAAGCCTTGCAAAACAAAGACATTACCATCTATGGCGATGGCAAACAAACACGTAGCTTCCAATACGTGGACGACCTTATCGAAGCAATGGTTCGCGTAATGGCTACGGATGACGACTTTATTGGGCCAGTAAACTTGGGTAATCCACACGAATTTACCATGTTGGAATTAGCCGAAAAGGTGCTTGAGCTAACCAAATCAAAATCTAAACTGAGATTTGAACCATTGCCACACGACGATCCCAAGCAACGCAAACCAGACATTACATTGGCTAAAGAAGCATTGAATTGGGAACCGAAAGTGCAATTGGAAGAAGGTTTGAAGCATATTGTTGAATACTTTAGATTGTACGAATAATCACTCCTAAAACACAATATATCATGCAAATAAATCCCTCTGAATATAAAATCTTAATTGTGGACGACGTAATGTCGAACGTACTTTTGCTGAAAGTATTGTTGACTAACGAGAAGTTCCAAATTGCAACTGCGGCCAATGGTACGCAAGCCTTGCAACAAGTGGAGAAGGAGAAACCAGACTTGATTCTCTTGGACGTGATGATGCCCGACATGAGCGGATTCGATGTAGCTACCAAATTGAAAGCCGACGAAAAGACTACAGACATTCCTATCATCTTCCTTACTGCATTGAACAGCACAACAGATATCGTAAAGGGCTTCCAAGTGGGTGGTAACGATTTCATTTCAAAGCCGTTCAACAAGGAAGAGCTCATTATTCGCGTAATGCACCAAATATCGTTGGTAGCCGCCAAACGCATGTTGATGCTAAAGACACAAGAACTTGAAAAAACCATTGCCGGACGCGACAAACTCTATTCGGTTATTGCACACGACTTACGTTCACCAATGGGCTCAATCAAGATGGTGCTGAACATGCTGATTCTGAACCTACCAGCTGAAAAGATAGGCGAAGAGATGTACGAACTACTCACCATGGCCAACCAAACTACCGAAGATGTATTTGCGCTGCTCGATAACTTGCTGAAGTGGACAAAGAGTCAAATCGGTAAGTTGAATGTAGTGTACCAACACTTCGATGTAAACGAAGTGATCGATGGCATCCTCGAGATTTTCACAATGGTGGCAGACTTGAAACATATCAAGATTAACTACGATAAGACCACTGCACTTACCGTAAATGCCGACATTGATATGGTGAAAACCGTTATCCGCAACCTGATAAGCAACGCTATCAAGTTCAGCAACGAAGATTCTCAAATCATTGTTCGTGCCGAAGAAAAGGATGGTATGGCATACATCAGCGTACAAGACTTTGGTTGCGGCATCGACGAAGAGAGCCAAAAGAAACTATTGCACACCAATACACACTATAGCACCTTTGGAACAAACAATGAAGAAGGCTCGGGCTTAGGTTTGTTGCTTTGCCAAGACTTTGTGTACAAAAATGGTGGTCAGTTAGGCTTCACTTCTGTCAAAGGCGAAGGCTCTACCTTCTACTTTACCATTCCATTGAAATAATAGCTAAGCTATATATAATAAATAAGGAGTACCAAGCGGTACTCCTTTATTTATATATCCATATACATACTATTGCTGTTTCTGCATGGAGAATCCGAGCAACATGCCATCATAATTCTCGGCCAATGTACCAATAGTTTTCAAAGTGGTATTTTTGCTTTTGCTGGCAATAAGCGTCAAAACATTCATCAATTTATCGGCATTGAATAGCAAGTCCATTTGTGAAGAAGTACAATTCACCTTTACATTCATAGGAATCAACTTACCAAACTTTAATTGGATGTTATCACTACCGGCTGTGTAAGAATAGGTACCTCTTACTGTTTTCTTGTTTACCTTAGTAACAAATGTACTATCCGAATTGAATGTAAAGCTCATTTTACCACTCGTAATGCCAACCTTAGCTAATTGTTCGTTCAGCTTACCTTCGGCCACTTCGGCAGCAGCTTTACCACCAATATTAGAGAGCATATTGTCCGATTTCAGTTCAATTGCAGCACCGGTGTAAACCCATGTACCGGTAATGTCAACAGTAGTCGATTTGCCTGTTACCGCATTGACCACCTTTTCGATATTGTCTTTATTCAGCAAATCTTTCCACGATTGTGCATAGCTGTTTTGCGCCATCATGGCCATACAAACGATGGCTAAAATTAAAATTCTTTTCATACGATTATTTATAAAGTTCATTGTTTATCTGTTCAATGTATCCCAATAGCTCATCGCGTCCTATACGCTTCTCCGACGAAGTGATGAAGTGGGGAGGAAGTTCTTCCCATTGTTTCTTCAATTCGTTCAAGTAGCGTTGCACATTATCCTTGGCCTGGCGTTCACTCTTCAACTTATCGGCCTTGGTAAAGACGATGGCAAATGGCACACCATTCTCACCCAACCATTCAATAAATTCCAAATCAACATTTTGCGGTTCATGGCGCGAGTCAATCAGCACAAACAAGCAAGTCATCTGTTCGCGTTGCAGAATATAGCTTTCTATTATTCGCTTAATTTGTTCTTTGCCCTTTTGTCCACGTTTAGCATAACCATATCCAGGCAAATCTACAATGTACCAATTGTTATTTATCAAGAAATGGTTTATCAGCATAGTCTTACCCGGTGTAGCCGATGTCATGGCCAACCCATTCTTACCGGTAAGCATATTGATTAGGCTCGACTTGCCCACATTAGAGCGCCCAATAAAGGCATATTCGGGTTTTGTACCAGAAGGACACTTCTTTACATCAGTGTTGCTAATGACAAATGTGGCACTTTCTATTTTCATATTTTCATCGATTTGGATGCAAAGTTAATACTTCTTTTGAAAATTATGCACCGATAATCAGGAAATCTCGTAACTTTGCGCACAGATATAATAATGTATATATGAACGGACAATATTCATCTACTTTACTCGAAAAAGCGGTAAACGAGTTTGCCAAGTTGCCCGGTGTGGGACGAAAAACAGCCATGCGATTCGTTTTGCACCTATTGCGCCAAGACCAACCAACGGTAGAAGCCTTTAGCAATGCTATCGTCACACTGAAACGCGAAGTAAAGTATTGTAGGGTGTGTCACAATATTTCCGATACCGATATTTGCCAAATCTGTTCCCATCCGCAACGCGATGCATCCACCATTTGTGTGGTAGAGAATATTCGCGATGTGATGGCCGTAGAAGCTACACAACAATATAAAGGACTATACCACGTATTAGGAGGCGTTATTTCGCCAATGGATGGCATTGGTCCAAGCGACTTACAGATAGAATCGTTGGTGAATCGGGTGAAGGACGGAAGAATACAAGAGGTGATTTTGGCACTGAGCACCACCATGGAAGGCGATACAACCGGCTTCTATATTTGCCGCAAACTGGAGAGTTACGACGTAAAGCTATCGTTCATTGCTCGCGGCATATCGGTGGGCGACGAGTTGGAGTATGCCGACGAAATAACCTTGGGCCGAAGCATTGTGAACCGCACACCTTATATTAAGAACAATGAGATGTAAACAACTATGGAACAAGAAATTAAACAAACCTCTAAACAACTTAAATACCTATATATCGCATTTTGGTTTATAGCGATAGCTGCAGTTGTGTTGTGCGAAGTATTCGATGAATGGGGTGGAAAATATGCAGAAAACGATAAGGCTATCTATTTAGGCGAAACCATCCTTATTCTGCTCACCATCATCTGCATTCCCTTCTCGCTGAAGTATTATGCACGCATGCTGACCAACAAGATAGATAAACTTGGCATTGCCGATGCAATCAAGACCTATCGCACCATCAACTACCTGCGTTTAGCGTTGTTGGCACTCCCATTATGGATAGGCCTATATATCTATTACCAAATGCTGAGTACAACAGGCATTCTCTGTGCTTTAATTGCACTTACTGCTTCGTTGTTCTGCGTGCCCAGCGAAAAGCGCATGCGCCAAGAACTGTTTATACAACAAGAAAAGAGTGGGGAAGAGCATGAACAATAAAACCTTTTTCATTGGCGAGCAAGTACGCCTTCGTGCATTAGAACCCGAAGATTTGGAGTTGCTCTACACCATCGAGAACGACTCGACGATGTGGGACATTTCCAACTTCTCTGTACCATATTCGCGCTACACGCTGCGCCAATACATTACGCAAGCGCAAAGCGACCTGTTTGCCGACCAGCAATTACGCTTAATGATTGTGCGCAATAGCGATGAAGCCGTTGTGGGCACAATCGACTTGATGAACTTTGCCCCCATGCATAGCCGTGGCGAAATAGGTATCGCTATTCAGCAACAATACCGAGGCAATGGATATGCCACCGAAGCACTACAGCTATTTATTCAATACGCTTTCGATTTCTTAAACCTAAATCAACTCACCGCACAAGTTTTAGTGAGCAACGAAGTTAGTTTGCAGCTCTTCCGTTCGTGTGGATTCCGTTCGTGTGGCATCCTAAAATCGTGGTGGCGCATCGGAAAAAGCTACGAAGACGTACATATTTTGCAGCTTTTACACGAATAAACAGCGAAAAACGCATTTTTTTTGAATATTTTTCGCTTCTGCTATTGCAGATTCCAAAGAAATGCCTACCTTTGCACCGCAATCGCAAGAAAGCAACCCAGAATGGTGTGGTAGTTCAGTTGGTTAGAATACCTGCCTGTCACGCAGGGGGTCGCGGGTTCGAGTCCCGTCCATACCGCAAAAGCCTTGGAGTTTCAAACTTCAAGGCTTTTTGTTTACACATATATAACATCCGTTTTTAAACAACAAATACTTCAAACGTGAAGTATTTGTTCCTCACGGCTGAAGTATTTGTTATTCAAATTTGGCTAATAGAGATTACTCTTCCTCCCCAGCAGCACGCAGAATAAAAGTAGTGGCACCAATGGTTACGATGGCACCATCTTCTATGCGAACGCGGTCTTTATCGCCAAGGATTTCATTGTTTAGGAAGGTGCCGGTTAGGCTTTGAGCATCACGAAGGGTATAAATCAATTCGTTTTGCTTGTTGCGACGTACATTGATAATGCAATGGTGACGATCCATGCTTCTATCAGCTGTTTCGATGGGTACTTCGATAGGAGCACCCGGTTGACGACGGCCAATGGTATTGTCGCCCTCTTTCAATGGCAATACTTGCTTGAAACCAAATACATTTTCGATTACGGTGATGCTACCAAACTCTTCTTTGTAGGCTGCTTCGTCGAGTTTTTCCTCTTTTTGGGGTGCCTTCATCTTGGTTTTACCCAATCGGATGCTAAATTGCTTTTTGCAATGCTCGCACACAAACACAAGCGATTGACCTTCGCTATATTTGGTTTCATCGAAAGTGAGGTAGTTTTCACATTTAGGACAACGTATTCGCTTCATCGCTAAGAATCTGATTTTTGATATTATTTCTTCAGCACCCAAGCGCCCTTGTAGGTGGCTTGATACTGGGCAGCCGCTTCGCTTGCTTCGGCCATAGTGGCGTATGAAGCTATGCTCACACGCATTTTACCACCACCGATAATGGCTTGTGCTTCGTCGTTACCTGCAGACTTCAAACGATTCACCATCGTATGCACTTCGCCTTCTGTAGCTACACTTGCCACAATGACGTGATAGCGCTTGCGCACTTGCGGTTGTGGTTGTTCCACTTCGGCTTTTGGCGCAACAATCTCTTCGGTAGTTATAATAGGAGTCATCTCTTTTCTGATTGGTTCTTGCTGCATGGTTTCTTCTTGAGCAACGGGCTGAACCAATGGTTGATCTACTTTCTCTACCACTGCTTTCACCAATTGTTCGGTGGGAACAAGTTCTGCACGTTCGGCTGCGTATTGTTGAGTAGGAGTTACTTTATCGAACGGATAAATGTAGAAGAAAGCCAATACCACAACAGCTACCATGGCTGCTGCCCATGACGGACCAATGCGCAACTTGCGGTGATTGGTTTGCAACTTGATGGTGCGTTCTTCAACAGGTTTATCCTCTTCGGTCTTCACTATACGCAATGTTGCTGGTGCAACGGGCTTGGCGGCAACTGGCTTAACAAGCGACTTCAATGGAAGCATTTCGAAACTTCCCAATCCATAAAGGGAAGGGGTAGTCAACTTGTTGTCGTAGGCAATGAAACTGACTTTATCGTAGATGGAGTAGCGCAATTCACCGATTTGTGGCAACTCGGCTTTGCCGTTTTCGTGCAATTGCTCGAGTAACTTGTCCACTTTGCGCTCAATCATTCGATTGGCATCGGAGAAGTTGGTGCCATAGACATCCATAAACGATTGAACCAACAAACCATCGTTCATCCTTAATTGTGGATTGAAACCAACAACGCGAGTAGGGGGAAGAAACAATCCTTCCTCTTCGACGTATGTAGCTGGCTGATAGTGCGCTATAAATCCTCCTAAGCGAGGGATAACGACACAATCGTTCTCCAACAACAGGTTTTCTATGTGTTGCGATAGTTCAATCATGCCACAAATGTAATTGAAATCTTGCAAACAATCTCCTTTTTCTTCGCTTATTTTCGAAAAAAAACTATTTTTGTGGCAAAAATCTGTTTTACGAAAATTCAGTTTTTATTCAGATTTCATTGTTTTCTTTGTCATACTCATAGAAAATGTAGTTTATGAAAATACTGATTATAGAAGATGAACCTGCGTTGCGCGAACTGATTCAGCGCTCGTTGGAGAAAGAACGTTATGTAGTAGAAGTTGCATCCGATTTTTATGCCGGATTGGACAAGATAGAGATGTACGACTACGACTGCATCCTACTGGATATTATGCTACCCGGTGGAAGCGGTTTGCAGTTGTTGGAACGCTTGAAAGAGCTTCGCAAGAAGGAGAATGTGATTATTATCTCTGCAAAAGATTCGCTGGAAGACAAGATATTAGGCTTGGAATTGGGGGCAGATGATTACTTGCCCAAGCCCTTCCATTTGGCCGAGTTAACGGCCCGCATTAAGAGTGTGTTACGCCGAAAACATCGCGATGGCGAGCATGCCATCAGCTTGGGAAATGTTCGTTTGTTGCCCGATACGTTTCAAGTGTGGGTAAACGACACTCAAGTAGAGTTGAGCCGCAAGGAGTATGACATTTTGCACTACTTTATGAATCGCCCCAATCGCATGATAAACAAGAATACATTGGCCGAATCTGTGTGGGGCGACCACATTGACCAAGTGGATAATTTCGATTTTATCTATGCTCAAATAAAGAATTTGCGCAAGAAATTGAAAGAGGCTTCATCTACCATCGAGATAAAGGCGGTGTATGGTTTTGGCTATAAACTAATCGTTGAATAAGGAGGGCGTATGAAGTTATTTAACAGAGTGTTAATCCACTTGCTATCGGGCATCTTTATCATCCTATTAGGATGGGCAGTCTTCTTCTATTTAGGCATCATGTCCGAGGTGAATGATGAGGTGGACGATTCGTTGGAAGACTATTCGGAACTAATCATTACCCGCTCGTTGGCGGGGAAAGAGTTGCCCGCTCACGATAGTGGTTCGAACAATCAATACTTTTTGCGCGAGGTGGACGAGAGTTATGTTCGCTCACATCAGGCTATCAGCTATCGCGACTCGATGATTTACATCAAAGAGAAGAATGAGACTGAACCTGCGCGTATCTTGACTACCATTTTCAAGGATAAAGAGAATCGTCACTACGAGCTATCTGTGTTTACGCCTACCATAGAGAAACGCGACTTGCAAGAGGCTATTTTTCATCTGCTAATAGCACTTTTTGCAACGCTACTGATTGCGATTTTGGTAATCAATATTTGGGTGTTTCGTCGAAGCATGAAGCCATTTTATCAGCTATTGAATTGGTTGGATAAGTATCGGTTAGGACAAGAAAACGAGCCGCTCGACATCTCTACTGACACCAGCGAATTCCGTAAACTGAACGAAACGGTAAAGCGTTATGCCACTCATAGTGAGGAGATTTACCGCCAGCAAAAGCTTTTCATTGGCAATGCCTCGCACGAGATACAAACACCGCTTGCTGTGTGCCAAAACCGCATAGAGATGTTGATGGAAGATGAATCGTTAAGCGAAGAACAACTGAGCGAGCTTGCCAAAACGTACCAGACATTAGAGTATGTAAGCAAGCTGAACAAATCGTTGTTGTTGCTTTCGAAAATTGATAATAGCCAGTTTATAGATAGCGCCAACGTATGCATCAACGAATTAGTGCATCGCTATATGGACGATTATCAAGAGGTGTACGATTACAAAGAAATTCAAATTACCCTTAACGAAAAAGAAAATTTCCATTTACAGATAAACGAAACATTGGCCTCCATGCTAATAACCAATTTGCTAAAGAACGCTTATGTACACAACAACGAGCATGGAACGATACAGATAGAAATAGGTAAGGATTACATCACCTTTAGCAATAGTGGCGACCTGCAACCATTGGACGAGAAGCGTATTTTTGAACGTTTCTATCAAGGCAAGAAGAAAGAGGGTACAACCGGATTAGGATTGGCCATTGTAGCTGCCATTTGCCGCCAATGTTCGCTTGCGGTGAGCTATCGTTTCGTAAACAACAGGCATGAATTTCATGTTACAAACAACAAATAAAATATAGAACGTATGAAGAAGTGTAGTTTAAAAACATCAGGATTGGGCCTTTGCATTATGATTGGCCTTATGGTACTTGGCAATTGTATAGGCAATGGAATGAAACGATTTGCCGATAAAGATAGATATGTTACGGTTAAAGGTCTTGCCGAGCGCGAAGTGATGGCAAACAAAGTGGTGTGGCCGTTGCCATTCAATTGCGTGGGCAACAACCTTGAAGAGCTATATAACGAGGTAGAGAAGAGTAAACGCACCATCTTGTCTTTCCTGGAAAGCAATGGTATTACAAGCGATGAAATCGTATTATCTGCACCAAAAGTTACCGACAGAGAGGCGCAATCATACACACCCGACAACTTGAAATATCGCTATCAAGTAGAATCGGTGATTACGATTATCTCCATGCAAGTAGAAAAGGTGATGCAGCTGATGAATAGTCAAGCCGACCTGATGAAACAAGGAGTAGCTATTGGCGAGGATTATCGCTATCAAACACAATTCGACTTTACCTTATTAAACGAATTGAAACCGGAGATGATCGAAGAAGCTACTCGCAATGCACGCGCCGTAGCGCAAAAGTTTGCAGACGATTCAAAGAGCGAGTTGGGCGGTATCAGACAAGCCTCGCAAGGACAATTCAGCATTACAAGCGACCAAAACACACCCCAATTGAAGAAGATTCGCGTGGTGACAACTGTAGATTATTTCTTGAAATAGCGACAAAACAGCACTTTTTTTATTTTTTTCAAAAAAAATCGGCAAATAGGCTAAAATTTCAGAATCATTTCAGAATCGTATCTCATTTTTGCAGTGTGATAATTAAACAAGTATTTAATCAACCTAAAAAAAATGAGAAATATGAAAAAATTAGCTTTATTAGTAGTAGTGATGTTCGTAGCAAGTCTTAACGCAAAGGCTATCAACGACAAACCCATCATGGTGAATGAAATGCCTCAAGCAGCACAAACATTCATCCAAACCCATTTTGCCAACCAATCGGTAGCCATGGCAAAGGTAGAGAGCGAAATCTTCAACAAGAGTTACGATGTAATCTTTACAAACGGTGATAAGATTGAATTCGACAAGAAAGGCAACTGGACCAATATCGATTGCGAACACACTCAAGTTCCTTTGAACGTTATCCCGGCAGAAATTCGCAATTTCCTCACTCAAAACTATTCTGGCGTTAAGTTGTTACAAATAGAAAAGAACGACCGCAAAGGTTACGATGTAGATTTGGGCAACGGCATCGAGTTGGAATTCGACAAGCGTTTCCGCGTGGTAGATATGGATTAAACAGGATAGCACTCATAACTCAGAACTCATAACTATAAAAAATAACCGATTATGAAAAAGAATATATTTATTTTCCTCAGCTTATTTATCGCGATTTCATTGACAAGTTGTGAAAAGGACGACGACATCCGCCTCTCTCAAGTGCCCGATGGCGTAATGGCAACCTTCCAAAGCCTGTATCCACAAGCCGAATATGTGGAGTGGGAGAAGAAGAAAGAATTCTATGTAGCCGATTTCTTCTCGGGTGGAACCGATTTGCAAGTGTGGATAAATAAAAGCGGAGCATGGAGCATGACCGAGAGCGATGTTCGCTTGGCCAATCTGCCCGAAGCTGTACAAAATGCTTTCAAGAGCAGCCAGTATGCCGATTGGCACATCGAAGACTTGGATAAATATGAGCGAACAGACCGCACTTTTTACTTGATAGAGATAGAAAAGAAAGGCCAACGCGATCGTAAACTCTTCTACGCCGAAGATGGCAAACTCCTAAAAGATGAGCACGATAGAGAGAATGATGATGTAACTCCAACAACCACTTTCTGATAATAATGATTCTTAATTGAGAAAAACGGTCAAATTATTTTGGCCGTTTTTTTTGCAAAAAATAGTCCTTATCACTTGTATCATAGAAAAATATCTATACCTTTGTCGCGGTTTTGTTCCACAATTCTCTTTCAGAGAAAGGATTAAAAGGGAATCGGGTGAAAATCCCGAACAGTCCCGCTGCTGTAAGTTTCAACGCTAAACGGCACATCAAACATCACCAATGCCACTGTTCGCATAGAATGGGAAGGCGGATGAGCCGAAGAAACAAGTCAGAAGACCTGCAAGACCGAGTCAAAAAATTGCAAGCTCGAGGATAGCATGCAGTGCGCATAAGTAGAATTACTTATTATGTATTTATGAAAACAAAAGCCGTTATTCGGCTCACTTGTATCGGTTTATTGGCTTTATTGGCTCCCAATGATAGTTGGGCGCAACAAGTAGATTCGATTGTCAACGATGCCCGTCAGTTGCAAGAGGTTACCATCCAAGCACGACGCGCACCGATGAAGGTGACAAGTACCTCGCCCGTGCAACTATTGGGCAAAGAGGAAATTAAGCGTTTAGGATTGCAAAACATGGCCGATGCCGTGAAGCGCTTTGCCGGAACAAACGTGCGCGATTATGGCGGCATTGGTGGATTGAAAACCGTTTCGGTGCGCAACCTTGGAGCCGCACACACAGCGGTGAGCTACGATGGGGTAGTGGTGAGCAACACACAAGCCGGACAGGTGGATATTGGTCGCTTCTCGTTGGACAATGTTTCTACGCTTTCGTTGGCCATTGGTCACGATGAAAACTTGTTGCAATCGGCACGCATGTTTGCATCGGCCGGTGTGCTGAACATTGAAACCGAACGTCCCCGTTTCGAAAACAACCAAAAGCACCGAACACAGTTGCAACTACGAAGTGGTTCGTTTGGCTACATCACGCCCTCGTTGCGCCATTGGCAAAAATTGAGCGAACAAACCTCTTTGTCGGCCGATGTTACCTATCAGCGTGCCGATGGTTCCTATCCATTTACACTGAAGAATGGCAAACTGATTACCAACGAAAAACGAATCAACTCCGACATTGAATCGTGGCAAGGCGAAGCCAACCTGTTCCACACCTTTGCCGACGAAAGCGAGGTGAACGTAAAGGCCTATTGCTTCAACTCTGAGCGCGGTTTGCCAGGCTCGGTTGTGTTGTACAACCCCGAATCGGACGAGCGCTTATGGGACAAGAATTTCTTTCTGCAAGCACGCTACAAGAAAGCTTTCGGCACCAAATGGCGCCTACAAGCGCAAGGAAAATACAACTACTCGTGGAATAAATACGAGGATAGCGGGGTGCAATACGAAGGCGGCAAGCAGAGCGACATCAACCGCCAGCACGAGTATTACCTATCGGCAGCCGTGCATTATCGCCCTGTAGCAGCTTTCGACATCTCGTTGGCGCAAGATGGCTTTATCAACCGCTTGCACACCAATGGCGTGAATTCGCCCGAGCCTATCCGCTACACTTCGCTAACGGCTCTTAATGCTCGCTATCAGCACAACGGATTGAAACTAACGGGAACATTGGTTGCCACACACATCACAGAAGAGGTGAAAGCTGGCAATAAACCAGCCGACCGCAACCACCTTTCGCCTACCGTTTCGTTCTCGCTACAACCGTGGCAATCGGCGCAATTCTACTTGCGTGCCATGTATAAAAACACCTTCCGTGTACCCACCTTCAGCGACCTCTATTATCTACGCGTGGGCAACACCAATCTGCGCCCAGAGAAGGCTACGGAATACACCATAGGCATTACTTGGAGCGGCAAACCCTTCCGCTTCACCGATTTTCTTTCGCTCACGGTAGATACCTATTATAATAAAGTGACCGATAAGATTATAGCTTTCCCCAGCACCTATGTATGGAAGATGCAAAACTATGGCAAGGTGCAGATAAATGGGGTAGATGTGACGCTAGCCACTGCTATGCCTTTGGGCAGAAACATACACCTGAATTTGTCGGGAAACTACTCGTGGCAAAAGGCCATAGACGTGACCAACAAAGCGGCCAAAAACTACAAAGCCCAATTGCCCTACACCCCCATGCACAACGGCAACCTATCGGCTGCATTGGAGAATCCGTGGGTAAACATTGGTTATACCATCAACATAGTGGGCAAGCGCTACTATTTAGCACAAAACCTACCCGAAAACGAGATAGATGGCTACCAAGAGCACACCGCCACCCTGTGGCGCGAATTCACGATGAAGGGTTGTAACTTGCGCTTGCAAGCAGAGGTAATAAACCTGACCGATGCGCAATACGACATCATTAAGTATTACCCCATGCCCGGACGCTCGTGGAGGGTAACCGCAACATTGATTTTTTAATAACTACATAAACAACAAACAAATATGAAACTAAGAAAACTTTGCTACACAGCACTTTGCTCGTTGCTACTTGGCGCCACAACTGTAGCTTGCAACGATGACGAAACACCCGATCTTAACGATAATGGTTCGAAAGTAGAGCTCCCTGCTCGCCGTGCCTTCATTATGTACGAAGGCTCTTTGGGCGGAAATAATGCCGGCATATCGTTCTATGCACCAGCCAAGGATGCTAAGTTTATCAGCGACATTTATTATACCCAAAACGGCACGCGTATGGGCGACTTGGCCAATACGCTGATTGAACACGACAACTACCTTTATGTAGTGGTGGGCGGTTCGAAATATGTTGCTTGTTTGAACTCGGCCGGTGTGGAGCAAGCACGCCATGCATTTGGTAGCAGTGAGGGCGAACCACGCGCCATCGATGCCGAAGATGGCTATGTGTATGTCACGCAATATGGCGGAAAAATATCAAAGCTAAAAGCCCAAACACTCGAAGTAGTAGCAACCTTTGAAGGTGGCGACAACTTGGAAGGTATTGTCGAAGAAAACGGAAAGCTTTATGTGGCCAATGCCTATAAGGTAGAGGGCTCGGGCAACTTTGTGTACAATACCGAGATTTTGGTGATAAATGCCGCCACCATGAAGCAAGAAAAGAGCCTGACCGTTGTGGAAAATCCCGAAGAGATATACGAAATAGACGATATGATTTATGTATTGTCGAAGGGTAATTATGCTGATGTTGCTCCGGCACTGCAAGCCATCGACCCTCGTAGCGACAAGGTGACCTACGTGAGCGATGCCAGCAAAGTGACCAAAGGCAATAATGGTTTGCTCTATATCGTATGTTCGGCCTATGACGAAAATTGGCAACTCACCAATCACTTCTTTACGCTTAATGCAGCCGACAAGAAGGAAGAATCATTCTATAAAGGAGACTCATTCTTGCAGAATCCTCCCCAATCGTTCGGCTCTGCAGCCATCTATTTATTGGAGGTGGACGAGGAAACGGGCGACATCTACGTGGGTACAAGCGACTATGTCACCAACGGCACCATCTATCGTTTCAATGCAGCCGGTCAGCTGACCGATACGTTCGATGCCGGTGGCATAAATCCCACAACGATGGTGTTTATTGACTAATAGACTGCTTTATGAAACACTCTTTACTATCCGCCTATATAGTAATTATCAGCTTGCTCTTTGTCGCTTGTAGTGGCAAGGACAAGACCTTTTCTGCCCCTACCGATGGCCATACACTGCCCCTACAGTATGCCGAAAACCTACTGATTGTGGAGCACGATGGCTACACCAAGGTGGATATTCGCAACCCGTGGGATACACTGCGCACGCTACACACTTATCTGCTTGTAGATAGCCACCAATCCCTGCCAAGCCACATGCCCAAGGGCACCGTTGTGCGTACACCCCTGAGCAATGCGCTTGTCTATTCGTCGGTACACCTCAGCTTGTTGCAGCAGCTCGATGCTGCGCACTGCGTAGGCGGCATTTGCGATGTGCAATACTTCAACATGCTACCCCAAGTGCAGCAAGCAGTACACGATGGCGAAATAACCGATTGTGGCAGCTCTATGGCCCCCGATGTGGAGCGCATCATCGACCTGCACCCCGATGCCATCATGCTTTCGCCTTTCGAGAATAGTGGGGGATATGGTGCTATCGAGAAGTTGGGCATTCCGCTGATAGAGTGTGCCGACTATATGGAGACCTCGCCCTTGGGCCGTGCCGAATGGATGCGTTTCTATGGCCGCTTGGCGGGCAAAGCAGCCGAAGCCGATAGTTTGTTTGCCCTTGTAGAAAAGAACTACCATGCACTGACAGAACGTGCCAGCAAAACGGAAAGCCGCTTGAAGGTGATTCCCGACTTAAAGACCGGTTCTACGTGGTACATGCCCGGTGGTAAAAGCTACGTTGCCGGGCTCTATCGCGATGCGTGTGTAGAGTATGCCTTTGCGGATGATGAGCATAGCGGTTCGGTTCCCTTGTCGTTCGAGGCCGTTTTCGATAAGGTGGGCGATGCTGATGTGTGGCTGTTTCGCTACAACCGCGAGCAAGACATGACCTATGCCGAGCTGGCCAACGACTTCGTAGGCTACACAGGCTTGAAGGCCTACAAAACAGGCAATGTATATGCTTGCAACACCGCGAAAGTGGCCTATTACGAAGAAATTCCCTTCCGTCCCGACTATTTATTGGCCGATTTAATACAATTATTTCATCCAGAGATAGCTGATATGGGCGGATTACGCTATTTTTGCAAACTGAAATGACGAAAGGATTGAAATACTCGCTTGGCATGACGCTGCTCATCGTGGCACTGTTCGTTGTCAATCTGTTGGTAGGCTCGGTAAAGATTCCTGCCAGCGAGGTGCTTCGCATCTTGCTGCTGGGCGAGGAGGGTAGCAAGGCCAGCTGGAGTTTCATTCTTTGGGAGTCGCGCTTGCCACAAGCCATCACAGCCTTGTTGTGTGGTGGAGCCTTGTCGGTGTGTGGACTGATGCTGCAAACCGCCTTCAACAATCCGCTAGCAGGTCCTTCTATTTTGGGTATCAATAGTGGTGCCAACTTGGGCGTTGCGTTGGTGATGTTATTGTTTGGCGGCACCCTTACCACCGGCTCGTTCACGCTATCGGGTTTCTTCTCCATCTTGGCCGGTGCGTTTGTAGGCTCTATGCTCATCATGGCCATTATTCTGTTCCTCTCCACACTGCTTAAGAGCAACCTGATGCTACTGATAGCGGGTATTATGATAGGCTACATCACTTCGTCGGCCATTTCGCTGCTCAACTTCTTCGCCACCGCCGAGGGCGTTCAGTCGTACATGGTGTGGGGATTGGGCAATTTCAGTGGTGTGTCGTTGCAGCAGTTGCCCGTCTTTGCCATAATCACCTTGGTGGGTGTAGTGGGCGCTTTGCTCCTTATCAAGCCGCTGAATGCCTTGCTCCTGGGCGAGCGCTATGCCGAGAACTTGGGTATTAACACCCACCGTGTTCGCAATGCGTTGCTGCTCGTTACCGGTTTACTCACAGCCATCACCACTGCCTTCTGTGGCCCCATTTCGTTCATTGGCTTGGCCGTTCCCCACATTGCCCGCATGCTTCTGGGCATGGCCAATCATCGTTCGCTGTTGCCTTTTACCATCTTGTGTGGTAGCGCCGTGGCATTGCTTTGCAACCTTATCTGCGTGCTTCCCGGCGAGGGTGGCATTATTCCCTTAAATGCTGTTACTCCTTTTATTGGCGCTCCTGTTATCATCTATGTGCTGCTCAGCGCCCGCAACAATCGCATAAGCTGAAAGTAAGGAGGTAAGGTGTTAAGGTGTTAAGGTGTTGTCGAAATCCTAACAAATTAACTTTTTATTTCATATTGCAAAGATAATAAAAAGATTGCTATTGTGCAATAGTTGTCCGGCATGTTGAGTGGTGAGGCTGTGTAAAATGCTGAAAATAAATGGGTAACACTGCAATCTCCTCGATGTAGCTTTTGCGGATACACGATGCAGCAAATTTTTGGCCTTTGAGAGAAAGCAGACCTTAACACCTTAACACCTTAATTCCTTACTTTCCTTACTTTCCTCAAGACACACCTTAAGACCTTAACACCTTACCACCTTAACACCTTACCGCAGTTAGTATCTCGTTTTCTTTATAGGCCTTTTAGAGAATACTTAACTATCAGAATACCTTAGTATATCGCACGCGTACGCGATATATAAGTATAAGCATCCTTTCTATAGTTAATAAATAATATAATACTAATACTACCTAAGAGAGAAGAAGAGAGAGAGGGGGGCACTGGCGAATAGGGACGCATCTTCTCAAAGGCAAAAAAAGTGTAGATAGGATAGAAGTAAGGAGTTAAGGTGTTAAGGTGTTAAGGTCTGCTTTCTCTTAAAGGCAAAAAAATTGCTGCATCGAGGAGATTGCAGTGTTACCCACTCATTTACAGCCTTTTACACAGCCTCACCACCCAACATGCCGGACAACTATTGCAGATGAAAAACAAAATACGTATCTTTG
>JAGBWA010000046.1 GCA_017630035.1 Bacteroides sp. | reverse complement strand
CTCTTTCAATGATTGCTTCCCTAAGTCCAATTGGCCGATGCGAACGCTTTGCCAGATATAGTCGATAGCTACGATAATAAAGAATATCGTGAACAAGCAAGCTGTGCGGTCGCTGAATTGTGCCATTCCCATCATTGGGCGGAAAAGACAAGGTGTCAAGATACAGATGATTCCAAGTATCCGGTATTTTCGTACCAATCGTTCGCTTATCGACAATGTGCGTTTGTGGCGTTCCATCTTTAACTCACCTTCCAAGCGGTCGATGCGATTTTCTATCTCTTTCCATCCTTTTTTCAAATCTTCTAATTCCATAGTTTCCTCCTTTTTAGTTATTCATTTGCTAGTTTAGTTAGTTTCTCTTTGATGCGTCTCAACTTGGTGGCTATCGTGTTGCGTGGCATACCGCACACCTCGGCTATCTCTTCATAGCTTCGTTCGTCGAGCCACATCAAGATAATGGCCTTTTCCATACGATTTAGTTGGTAGATGAGTCTATACATCTCGCGCAATTGTTCGGTTTTGCTATTGTCGTCAATAACGTCTCCGGCAAGTAACGATTCGATGGGTAATGACTCTTCCTTGTTACGTAGTTTCTTGCAAAAAGTGATGCAAGTGTTTAAACTCACTCGATAAATCCATGTGGATAGTTGAGCCGTTCCTTTGAATTGTGGATAACCTTTCCATAAGTTGATAAGTACCTCTTGACGTAGGTCTTTCAACTCTTCCTCGTCGGCCGCATAGAGGTAGCACACCTTATATATAATGCGCTTGTTTTCCTCTATGAAGGCAAGGTACTCTTGTTCTCTTTCTCTTTCCATTGCTTTTAGTGTTCTTTTTTCTTCGTTAGACATAAAAGTTGGAAATTAGTTTCACTTGCTTGCTAAAAATTCATAAAGATACCCGATAGGATGCGTCCCGATTTTATGCCAAGACGACGGGCTGAGAAAAACTTTTCGTAATGAGTAAATGTGCAGATGTCGCAAATGTCTATTTGTTCAGTGGGAACACCAAAATCTATTAACTGAACGGAATTGGCCATCTGGAGGTCGATGTGCCATTTATGAGTTTCGGGTTTCCAACCACTGATGTACTCCATAGGAAAGTCGTTTTGCTTGAACGCGTCATATACTTCATCGCCCACTTCGAATGCATCAAATCCGATACATGGCCCTATTGCGGCAAAAATGTCTTCGCCTTGTGTGTTGTATAGGCGATTCATCTGCTCCAATGTTTTTTGAACAATGTAGTTTACCGAGCCACGCCAACCAGCATGAATGGCCGCAATAACTTGTCGTTTTCTATCGTAAAGAAGAATGGGCGTGCAATCTGCGGTTGATACACAAAGACAAACGCCTTTCTCTTGTGTAATCAACGCATCAATGTTTTGAAGTTGTTCATTACGTTTTTCTGCGTTTTGTTGTAGGAACTCTTTGTCTATAACTAACGCATTCACACTATGCGTTTGATAAGGTATAATCAGTTGCTCCTTTTCTATATGTAAAGCCGCACAAAGCAATTGTTGATTGCGTTGTACGGCTTCTAAATCATCACCCGTATAAGGTGTACAATTCATGGAGGCATAATCTCCTTTGCTCACACCACCATTTCGGGTAGTGCTGAAAGCGGTGACTTGTGTATGGAGGTTATGGAATATCATGGAAATAACTATTCATCCCAATCCTCTTCGTACTCAAAGTCTTCCAAGTCTTCGATGTCGTCATCGTCCTCGTCAATGTATTCAAAGTCGAAATCTTCGTCTTCGCCTTCGTCGGCCAACTCTTGTTGCAAGTGACTAAGGTCTTTAGGACGATGCGCAATGCTCTCTATCTTGCCTTCAATCTTGTTGCTTTCTTTGTTCAACTCTTGCCAAAGTATATCCTTTAATACATTGATGCCAAGGCCTGAGATGGATGATATAAATACGTGTGGAATACCTTCGGGAAGGGTTGGCTCAATCTCGTCCATTAGTTCTTGGTCGAGCATATCGCTCTTAGTGATGGCCAATACACGTTGCTTGTCGAGCATTTCGGGGTTGAACGTTTTTAGCTCGTTCAATAGGATTTCGTACTCTTTGCGAATGTCGTCGCTATCGGCCGGCACCATAAAGAGTAATAATGAGTTGCGTTCAATGTGACGTAGGAAGCGCAAACCTAATCCTTTTCCGGCACTTGCTCCTTCGATAATACCTGGGATGTCCGCCATTACAAACGACTTACCATCGCGATAGGAAACAATGCCGAGCATCGGCTCCATGGTAGTAAACGGATAATTGGCAATCTTTGGTTTAGCCGAAGATACGGCCGAGAGAAGGGTTGACTTACCTGCATTGGGGAAACCAACCAAACCTACATCGGCAAGCAGTTTCAATTCCATGATTACGGTCAACTCTTGCATTGGCTCGCCTGGTTGGGCAAAGCGTGGTGCTTGGCGAGTAGCTGTTTTGAAGTGCCAGTTACCTAATCCTCCACGTCCACCTTTTAGTAAAACAACCTCTTGGCCATGTTCGGTAACATCGCAAATGTATTCACCAGTTTCTGCGTTATATACCACCGTACCGCAAGGCACTTCTATTACCTTGTCTTGTCCGTCTTTACCAAAGCTTCTATTCTTTGAACCACTTTCGCCATGACCGGCCAAGATGTGTCGGTCATAGCGCAAGTGTAATAATGTCCAATAGTTACGATTTCCTCGTAATATGATATGGCCTCCTCTTCCGCCATCACCACCATCCGGTCCGCCATTGGGCACATACTTGGCCCGGCGCATGTGTGTTGAGCCTCTTCCGCCCTTTCCCGAACGGCAATAAATTTTTACGTAATCAACGAAATTCGATTCAGCCATAGTCTTTCTTTGAGTTAAATGTTTATAAGGTATGTTTGCTTACCCAATTGCTTTGCAGATTTCTTCGAAGATGCCTTCCATGGTTCCTAAACCATTGATGTGGCAATATTGGCCTTCTGCTTTATACCAATCAATAAGTGGAGCAGTTTGGCTATGATATACCACAAGGCGTTTCTTGATTGTCTCTTCGTTGTCATCGGCACGACCACTTTCTTGTCCGCGTTTGATGAGGCGTGTCATCAATTCATCTTCGGGCACATCAAGGTCGAGCATAATGCTTACGCTTTGTCCGCGTTCAGCAAGTACTTTCTTCAAGGCTTCTGCTTGTGGAATTGTTCTTGGGAAACCATCAAAAATAACGCCTTTGCTATCTTCGAAGCTATCCAATGTCTTTGCAAGGATGTCAATAATCAATTCGTCGGGAATCAATTGACCTTGGTCGATGTATCCCTTAGCAATCTTACCCAATTCGGTGTTGTTTTTGATTTCGGCACGAAGCACGTCGCCGGTCGAGATGTGGTTGATGCCATACTTGGCAACAATTCGTTCACTTTGTGTTCCCTTACCTGAGCCAGGAGCACCAAAAATTACAATGTTTAGCATGTCGATTTCTTTTTAATATTATTCGTTTATTACAGTATAGATATCTTTATAATTGCGTCCCAAACCATCGTAGTCTAGTCCGTATCCTACGATAAAGTCGTTGGGTATGTTCATTGCCGCATATTTGATGTTCAAAGGTACTTGCAACTTTTCGGGTTTTACCAACAATGAGGCAATATGAATCTCTTTCGGATTGCGTGTACCTAATGTTTCGAGCAATCGTTGCATGGTAAGACCTGTATCAACAATGTCTTCTACAATAACCACGCATCGTCCGCTGATGTCTTCGTTCACTCCAATAACTTCGGTAATTTTACCCGTAGATGAGATTCCTTGATAGGATGCCAACTTAACAAATGATATTTCGCATGGGATAGTAATGCGCTTCATTAAGTCGGCGGTAAACATGAACGAACCATTCAATACACTTAGAAACAATGGATTCTTGTCTTTCAAGTCGCGGTTTATCTCTGTTGCAACTCGGTCAACCTCTTTTAAAATTTGTTCTTCGGTGATGGAGATTGCAAATTTCTTGTCTTTAATCTGGATACTTTCCATGGCAATATGTTTTCTTAAAATTGGCGCAAAAATAGTGAAAAAAAACATTCTTTCCTCGCTTTTGCGGATAATAATGTAGGTGTACTATTGTATCGTTACATTTGTTCGCTTTCCCGACATCACTTCTCGCTCTAATTTTTGCGGATGTAGGTTGATGGGTTGATTGACGAAATCGGGTACATTGTAGGAGTAGAGTAGCTCGTCATAGTATTCCCAAGGGTGCTTTTGCGGCAAAAGGAATGGTTTGCTGATGCGTCCTTCATCATCGATAGATGCTAAATAGATGCGAGTATATAATCCGTCATCTCGTCGGCTACTGAAGAGAAACCAATGCGAGTTGCTACTCCAATTATGAAAACTTTCCGTGTCGTTGCTATTCACTTCAATGATGGGGCGTGTAGTGCCATCGGTAAGGTTCATTAACCATAGGTCGGCCTCTTTATGCCAAATGGGGAAAGTGCCATAATCCGATTGTGTGTACATCAAGTATTTACCATCATACGATGGTCGTGGAAAGGCAATGCTTTTGTCTGTATTCTCTACGCTGATTAGTGTGTCTATGCGTGTGCCGAAAGAACCTTCTTCTTCCAAGAAAGGTATTGAACATAGGCTATATTTGATAGCTTGAAAATCTTCTGGTACGTTTTGACTTTTCGACGAGCAGAAGTAGAGCGTTTTGCCATCGGGCGAAAAAGCGGGAAACGTTTCAAAGGCCTCCTTCTTTTGCAATAAAGGAGATGTGATGAGTTGATGCGTTTCGGGATGATATGCCAATACATCCGACTCGGAATCGAACACCTCTATTCGCTTATTGCTTGCGGCATGAAACGATTGCGCGGTAAGGTTTGTTGAATAGGCAATGTATTTGCCCGATGGATGCCAATAGGGATATACGCATGCCGATAGGGTAGTAGGCGTTTTCGTATCGAGTATCTCCTCTTGTTGGTTATGGCGCATCAAGGTACCACCCTTTTCACCGCGAATGTGCAAACTGAGGTTGGTAGGATTGGTTTGATTGAACGAGTGACAATTTACGCACATATTCGGAAGTAAGGTGTTTTCGAGCAATGCCTTTTCTTCGAAAGTAGATAGGTTGCGCTCGTATATCCCCATCTTATTGTATAGCTCGTATCCGGGTGCAATTTTGCGATACACAATGCCGTAGTCAATGGCATAGGGGCTTATGTACATGCTGAATGGTTGGTATTGTTTCCAATCATCGCCTTGCTTAATGCTTACCGTAAATTGCAATGAATCGCCAAGGTTTTCTTGTAGCAATTTACGCCATTGCTTTAAGGGGAAGTTTACGTGTTTGGCATTGATGTGTAGTTCGCCTCTTTTTCCACCTTTTATCACAACGTCCACGCGTTGGTAATCTACACCTTGTGCAATGTCGAAATTCATTGGTGCAATTTCGGCCGGTATTGTTACCCCTATGTAATCGGGGAAGATAGGAGGCAACGCGTTGCTTATAAGGGGCGTTTCTACGTTGTTACTACACGATGTAGCAAGTAGTAGCACGAGGAGGTATGTCAGTTTAAGGATAATTTTCATGGTTGTTGTCTGTTAGTGATATAATACCAATAGGTTTTGCCATAGCGCTCTTTCAATAGGTTTTGAACATTGCCTGTAGATGTTCTATATAGCTTGACGAAGTCGGTCATGGCTTGCTTAACATTGGGCGAAACATTCCATGGCATACTATCAAAATTGGTGTGATTTTGCGCCCAAGCAAAGGTTAATGCCTCTTGATAGGAGCGTGGTATTTGTTTGTAATTGGTATGCTGAATTAACGGAAGCGTATTGGCTACTTGTTGCAAATCGCCCGTTAATAGTAGGTGAGCCATCAGGTAGTCGAATGCTAATTGATTTTTCTTATTTTGTTGAAAGAGTGTGCTTAGCATATCCGTCATCTCATTTCCGCTATACAAATAATCATCTTTTTGAGCAATGAGACGCAAGCGGCCGTAGATAGGGTGGTTGTTGATGCGAGTTTCATCGTAAAGGAATTCCATCAGATGGTTGGCCCATCGCTTGTAATAGATGGTTTTTTGTAGCGTACGTAAGTGTTTTGCGGCGACTTCATACTGTCCGTTCACCAAGTTTGTTTCGGCCAAGCGCCGAATGCATCGGGCATTTTGTAGGTTATTCGGTGTTGAGGCCATCACTTCGAAGGTGATTTGTTGGGCGGCATTAATCATACCCAATTGATAGTGCACTTCGCTTGAACAAAGCGAAGAAACAACATTGCGACTGAAGGGATAAATCAATCCTATTGGCCCATTTTGATAAAACTCGAACATGCGGTCGCTCAGTTGTCCGGTCATGCCTAAAGCTAAGTTTAGGCAAGTAACGCTTTGCGGTGTGCTTGGCATCTTCTTCTCTGCTTGCTCAATAATCTCTTCCCATTGGCATCGGAAGGCCAATCGGTCGTAGCGTATAGCTTCCTCTTTCCCGAAGTCGCATCCACTTTTTATATACCATCCACCACTTATTACGATTAATGCTAATTGTAGGGCGATAATGCCTTTCGTTCGTTTCTTTATTTCTGGAAGTAACGGCATCAGTATAGGGGTAAGGGATGTTATAACTAGCGATACATACCATGTCAGAGGGAAATCTCGACAGAAACGATAATACTCTAAGCCAGTCATCAATCTGCCTATTGAATAGTGTACAAAGATGCTGCTTAATAGCGGCCATGCAAATGCTAATAGGCTATAGGTCATCGCAATGGCGATGCCTTGAAATAAAAAACGATTGCGAAGCGTAATTCGTAGCTCGTACGCCACCATCCATAGCGTTAAAATAAAGTGTACCGATCCGGCTATCCAATAGAGCAGGGGTAACACAATGGCTACATACACAATGCGTTGACGGGGTATCTTTAATTGCAAATACGCAATCATGGCAAGTAGCGTACAAATCAAAGCTATGGGGTAGGATAGCATGGCATTTTCGTTGCACATGTAGCACCATACCGTAATGATAGGTAGAAACGATAGCGGGTAGTATGCTTCTTTAACGCCTTGTTTCCTAACAACTTGCCATGTTAGTTGTTGCATCCAAACAAATAGTACGGCCAAGATTATTGCTCCTACCCATGAATGGTAGTAAAACTGAATGAAAAAGTCGGAGATATAGTTTGCAACTCCTCCTGGCTCGTCTATGCGGTCAAGGAGATAGTCGGTATCGAACAAAAATAACTGAAATTGTTCGTGGTAGGCCAAGTGAGCGGGATAGGCAAATTGCCAAAATAGGAATACTATTGCGGCAAATATCAGCGAGGTGGCTACCTTCCAATGAATAGGTTGGTTATGAAGTGTGCGATTCATGTCAATCAGTCAAAGGTTGTTTACTATATTTTTGCAAAAATAATACTTTTCCGCCAAAGAAAATAATTTTTCCCTTAACACTAAATAAATTTTCCATTAAGGGAAAATGAAAAAAACTCTTTTCCTCAATTTGAGTCGTAAGCAAGTTTCGTTGTTTCGCAAGAAATAACTACCTTTGCAAAAAAGAAAAACAGATATTTAGCAATACAAGATATGATAAAGATATTCCCTACCTACGAAGTAAAACAATTGGATGCATATACCATTGAAAACGAGCCGATAGCCTCTATCGACTTAATGGAGCGTGCATCGCAAGCATTGACCAAGGCCATCTCTGAGCGATGGACAAACGAAACGCCCATCGTTGTTTTTGCAGGGCCGGGTAATAATGGAGGAGATGCATTGGCCGTAGCCCGATTGTTAGCAGAAAAGGGATATCAAGTAAAGACTTATCTGTTCAATACAAAAGGATATTTGTCCGCCGATTGCGAAGAGAATAAACTATGCTTGTTGGATATGCAAGCGGTTGACTTTCATGAAGTAACATCGCAATTTGTACCTCCCGTGCTAACAACCAATCACGTTGTGATAGATGGCCTGTTTGGTAGCGGATTGAACAAACCATTAGAAGGCGGATTTGCATCAGTGGTGAAGTATATCAATGCATCGCCCACTACGATAGTGGCTATCGATGTGCCTTCGGGATTGATGGGAGAAGAGAATCTTTATACGCCTCAAACGGCTATCATCAAGGCAAATTTAACACTAACCTTGCAACAACCCAAATTAGCTTTCCTCTTTGCTGAGAATCATCCCTATGTAGGCGAGTGGGAAGTGCTGGATATCGGACTAAGCAAACAAGCAATCGAGGAAACGCCAACCTCGTGGAAGATGATAACCGAAGATGATGTAAAGCAACTATTGAAACCTCGTGCAAAGCATAGTCATAAAGGCACTTATGGAAAAGGATTGCTCATTGCCGGCTCGCATGGCATGGCTGGTGCCTCTATCTTGGCGGCAAAAGGTGCATTGCGTTCGGGTATCGGGTTGCTCACTATTCACCTTCCTTTCTTGAATAATGCAATTGTACAAACGGCCGTACCCGAAGCTATGACAGAGATTGATGTTCACGACACATGTTTCTCTACCGAGATGGATACGGATGATTATCAAGCCGTTGCTATAGGCCCAGGCTTGGGACAATCGCGTATTACGGAAAAGGCATTGCTCGATCAATTGGTTATTACAACCACCCCCATGGTGATTGATGCCGATGCACTAAACCTGCTCAGTGCCAATAAGAATTATTTGAATAAGTTGCCTAAAGGAAGCATACTTACTCCTCATCCAAAAGAATTAGAACGATTAGTAGGAAAATGCAACACCTCTTACGAACGTTTGCAACGTGCATGCGAACTTTCGGCTAAAGCCAATGTACACATTGTGCTGAAAGGAGCATATACAGCAATTATACAACCATCGGGCGAAGTTTGCTTTAACACAACGGGTAATCCCGGTATGGCTACTGGTGGTAGTGGCGATGTGCTTACGGGTATTCTTCTTGCCTTATTAGCACAAGGATATGATGCCGATAGTGCCGCCAAGATAGGTGTTTATATTCATGGCTTAGCCGGTGATGAGGCTGCTAATCAGATGGGGCAAATAGCAATGACGGCATCGGATATAATCTCCTATTTGCCGCAAGCGTGGAAGACTATTTTCGGGAAGTGATGTGGAAGCATCCTTGCTTCAACTCGTACTTCACATAGCAACGATTGGCTGCTTTCAAATCGCGCAACACTTCGGAAAGTACTAATTTTAATTTCTCACTACTTACACTTTCGTAAGGGTGTCCATCCTTCTCTTCTACTTTCTCAAAGCGCTTCCAGCTGATGTCGAACGTTGTGCCGTGACAATGTGCCGAGTTCATGCTTGCATTTACATTGCTTCTACGCAAACGCTTCACGTCATCTTCTGTGCGAAGTACTGATGTGACTATTACTTTGTTAGGGTTTAATCCTTTGTTGGCCAACGAATCAAGGAAATTTTTGCCAATATCGTTTATCAACTCTGCGGCACCAGGTATCAAATAGGGCACCGAGTGTGTCAACTCATCAACAACGTAGTAATCGTTGCTTTCAATCAGGGTAAGTTTCTTTTTCTGCTTTTCGGCTTCTGCACGATTGGCAATAGCAGGCACTCCAATGGCTTGAGCAATGTTCAGTTGTGTGTCGTTTAAGTCGTTGAAAGCGCGTTTATAGCTAACTACACCGCGAATATTGTGCGGATTATTCATAATCATGGCTTTTGCCTCTTCTTTGCTCGAACCCTCACAATCAATCAGCGTACACATGCTGATAATGAATAGGATAATATTGAAAAAGGTTACAAGTAATAACGCGATTATAGCTTTTCTTTTTTTCATAAAAATGTGGGTGTGGTTAATAAAACGTGGCCAAAGGTATAACTTTTTATTCACTCTTTTTGTACCTTTGCAACGAAAATCGAAAAAATATGCAACGATACTTCATTTATATGGCCTATGATGGCACTAATTATCACGGATGGCAAATCCAACCAAACGGGATAAGCGTGCAAGAATGTTTGATGAAAGCATTGTCCACCCTATTGCAACGCCAAGTCGATGTAACTGGTGCCGGTAGGACGGATGCTGGTGTGCATGCCAAGTTGATGGTAGCGCATTTCGATAGCGAAATCGTTCTTGATGAGGCTTTTATGGTGGAGAAGTTGAACAGATTGCTACCACAAGATATGGTGGTGTATCAATTGCGTGCCGTACATCCCGACGCTCATGCACGTTTTGATGCAACAAGTCGGAAGTATCAGTACTTTGTTACTACGGCAAAACAACCTTTCAATAGACAATATCGTTGCCGTCTTTTCCATAAGCCCGATTTCGAACAGATGAACTTGGCGGCTAAGACCTTGTTCGACTATACCGATTTTACCAGTTTCAGCAAGTTGCACACCGATGTCAAAACAAACAATTGTCGCATTATGCATGCCGAATGGGCACAGGTGGATGATGAAACGTGGGTGTTTACCATACAAGCCGACCGTTTTTTGCGAAACATGGTGCGAGCTGTAGTGGGTACCTTGCTCGAGGTGGGAAAAGGAAAATTGTCAATCGATGGTTTCCGAAGAGTGATTGAACAAAAGGATAGATGTCAAGCTGGTACGTCCGTGCCGGGTAATGCCCTCTTCTTGGTAGATGTAACCTATCCTTATTGATACGAAAATACTAAACAGACAAACTTATGTGGTTATTACTTGCCTTTCTTTCGGCTACGTTGTTAGGTTTCTATGATGCATTCAAGAAACAATCGTTGAAGAATAATGCTGTTTTGCCGGTGCTTTTTTTGAATACCATCTTTTCCAGTTTGATATTCTTGCCGTTTATTTTGCTCTCTCGCTATATGCCCGAATGCTTGGATGGTACTATTGTCAATGTGCCTTCTGCTGGATGGGAAGAGCATAAATACATTATCATTAAATCCTTTATCGTGCTTTCGTCATGGATATTTGGTTACTTTGGCATGAAGCACTTGCCGCTTACTATCGTAGGCCCTATAAATGCAACACGCCCCGTAATGGTATTGGTGGGTGCACTGATACTATTCGGTGAACGCCTAAATACCTATCAGTGGATTGGCGTAATATTAGCGATATTATCCTTCTTTATGCTTAGTCGCTCGGGAAAGAAAGAAGGAATAGATTTTAAACACAACAAGTGGATATTTTTTGTGGTGATGGCGGCTATTATGGGGGCTGTTAGCGGGCTTTACGACAAATACTTGATGGGGCGATTAAATCCAATGCTTGTTCAGTCATGGTATAACATTTATCAAGTCTTCATTATGTGTCCCATCATCTTATTGCTATGGATGCCTAAACGTAAGGAAAGTACCCCCTTCCGATGGACTTGGACAATTATCTTTATCTCGATATTCCTTTCTGCCGCCGATTTTGCTTACTTTTATGCATTAAGCTACGACGATTCAATGATATCTATTGTCTCTATGGTGCGCAGAGGTAGTGTGTTGGTATCCTTTACATTTGGCGCTTTGTTCTTTAAAGAAAAAAATCTTAAGAGTAAAGCCATTGACCTACTTTTGGTGTTATTGGGTATGTTCTTCCTTTATTTGGGTAGCAAATAAGATTTTTTTTATACTTTTGCGTTATGAAGCAACCAATAAGATATAATATCGTGATGTGGGCAATGCTGATGCTTTGGCTATTGCCGGCCAACGCACAACAAGCCAAGCAATATTTCGTATCGATGCCCGATACCATATTACCATTGCTCACCGAAATTAATCGTGCCGATTGCATCGATTTCTTGGAAAGCAATATGCGCGCTATTGTAACGAATCGCTTGGATGGGAAAAGCGAGATGACAACGCTGACCGATAATTATATTGAGATAAAACTATCGGAGCAAAGCAGTTGGCAAATGAAAGTGTTGACTTTGAACGATTCTACCCAAGTTATTTGTACGGTATTTACCGCATGCGCACCAGCTTGTGATAGCCATATCAAGTTTTATACTACACAATGGGAATCGCTATCCTTAGCCGATTATATTCAAGCTATGCCAACATTGAGCGATTACTTGCCGCAATTGAACGAAGCCGATTACGACATTCAAACGTTGAATGCCGTGAAGCAAGCTGACTTGTTGCTAATTAAGATGCAACTATCGGCCGATGATAATACGTTGGTATGTTCGTTTGATACGCCCCAATATATGGAAAAAAGCGCAGTTCAGAAGTTGACTCCTTTACTTCAGAAACCAATTGTTTATAATTGGAATTCAGGGGAATTTGTGCGTAAATAGGTTCCTACTTCTTCCAATGCAGGAATAATAATCTCTCCTCTTCGTAAGTTTATCAATCCTTGATTTTGCAAATCATTTAGCGTATGCGATACGTTGAGACGTGTTGTGTTAATAAGCTTACCCAAATGATTCATATTGATTTTAAGAATTTTCTTTCCTATCGGCTTTTCTGATAATGAAAAGATAAGGTTGAAAAAACGTTGTTCAATACTTCCATACGCAAATACCCACAATTTTTGGAGATACATTTGTGAGCGGTTGCTAAGGATATTCATATAGTTTATTCTGAATATCTCATAGTTGAAAAGCTCGTTGAGCACATCCTCTTTGCTGATAGCAACAACATGTGTCTCTTCAAGGGCAATGCAATCTGCAGGGTAGCATGTGTTCATGCCAAACAATGATTGTGGAAATAGTAGGGTAGGAGTTTGCCACTCTTCAATGAAGTTAAATTCGCCATCGGTTGATGTCGTATCGGTGGCGTATTTACCTTTTAGTATATAGATAAGTTGTCTGCTTGGGTTACCTGCTTTAGTTATAACATCTCCAGAATAGTATTTGACAAACGATAGCTTTACTTTTGCAAGTATTTGAGTAAAATCTTCTCTAGCCAAACCTTGTAAGAGTGGTAATTGTAATAGGGTGTCAAACATTGTTTCCATAACGCTTTTCAGTATTTTTCGTGACAAAGGTATGAATATTTTTTAAAAATCACCATTCTTTTGTATGAATATTTAATTTTTGTTATTGTATATCATTGTTTTGGGTTAATTCAAGAGGGGTATCAGTAGTGTCTTCCTCAGATAGAATCTCTTCTTCCTCTTCTTCGTCTTCAAATGGAATAGGGCGTTGTGGCCCATGCTTGAGAAATGCTAAAGCGCATAAAGTGCCTGTAACGGCACCACTTAAATGACCTTCCCATGAGGTTGTGATTTTAACAAAATGTGGAAACATATTCCACACCAATCCACCATATAGAAATGTGATAAGTAGTGAAATCGCAATTAATGGGATGTGTTTTCTTAATAATCCGCTGAAAAACAAGAAGAATGCTAATCCGTAAATAATACCGCTTGCACCAATATGCCACCCTGGTTTCCCGATGATAAATGTCAATATGCCGCATCCAATCCAAATGATGAAAAAGATGTAGGGCGCTATGTCGCGATAAAAATAAAACAAGCACCACGATAGGATGAAAAATGGCAACGTATTGCTGAAAAGATGTTTAAATCCGCTATGTATGAAGGGGTGTGCGAATACTCCAAAAAAACCTTCCTTGCGCATGGGGTAAATCCCTAAATGCGTAAAATTCCAATCCATGCCAACTTCTAATACTTTTAGCATGTACATGATAAATAGTATGAATAATGGAATCGTGGCCGAAAGTGTAATCTTGAGTATCTCTTTTTTCATTCGTTTTTTGGAATAATGATTATTTTGATGCAATAGTACAGCTATTTTTGAAGAAAAACGAAAAAAAACAAACTTTTTATTTTGTGAATGTATAATAATTCGTAATTTTGGGCATTACATCTTATGTAATGACAAACCTGTATAATTAACCTTTTAATTTTTATAATATTCATAACTATGAGCTATTTACGATTTGACAAGACCTTGATGATTAATCTTGAGGAATCTTTACCAAGGGAGATTCTTAGAACTAATCAATCGGGTGCCTATCATTGTACAACAGTTGTGGACTGTAACACACGAAAGTATCATGGCTTGTTGGTGATTCCTATCCCCAATTTGGACGATGAAAATCATGTGTTATTATCTTCTTTAGATGAAACTGTTATTCAACATGGCGCAGAGTTTAACTTAGGGTTGCACAAATATCAAGGTAATAACTATAGTCCTAATGGACATAAGTATATCCGCGAGTTTGATTGCGAAAAAATCCCTGCTACACTCTATCGTGTGGGTGGCGTAATTCTGCGTAAAGAGAAGATTTTTGTACACCATGAAAACCGCATTTTGATTCGTTATACCTTGGTCGATGCACACTCTGCAACAACACTTCGTTTCCGCCCATTCTTGGCTTTCAGAAGTGTAAGAGAGTACACACATGAAAATGCACAAGCCAATCGCGATTATCAAGTGATTGAGAATGGTATTAAAACATGCATGTATCCTGGTTATCCTGAATTGTTCATGCAATTGAACAAGAAATGTGAGTTCCACTATCAACCCGATTGGTATCGTGGTATTGAATATCCTAAGGAACAAGAACGTGGATACGATTTCAATGAAGATTTGTATGTTCCTGGCTATTTTGAAGTACCGATCAAGAAAGGCGAAAGCATTGTCTTCTCTGCTGGTATTTCAGAGGTTTCTCCTCGTCGCTTAAAGCAACTCTTCGAAGCCGAAGTTGAGGATCGTGTACCTCGTAGCAGTTTCTTCAATTGCTTGAAAAACTCGGCTCACCAATTCCATAACAAGCAAGACGACGAGCATTACATCTTAGCCGGCTATCCTTGGTTTAAGTGTCGTGCACGCGACTTGTTCATTGCATTGCCAGGTTTGACATTGGCGGTAAATGAATTCGATGAATTCGAAGATGTTATGAAAACGGCCGAAAAAGCTATTCGCGATTTCATAAACGAACGTCCTTCCTCTTGTAAGGTATACGAAATGGAACATCCCGACGTATTGTTGTGGGCTATATGGACATTGCAACAATATGCTAAGGAAACTTCACGCGAGCAATGCCGTAAGAAATATGGTACATTGATACAAGACATCATGAACTATATTCTCGACCGCAAGCACGATAACCTCTTCTTGCACGAAAATGGCTTGCTCTATACCAACGGTGTAAATAAAGCCGTTACTTGGATGAACTCTACTGCTAATGGTCGTCCAGTGATACCTCGCACAGGCTATGTGGTTGAAGTAAATGCCTTGTGGTACAATGCACTTCGCTTTACTGCCGACTTATTCCGCGAAGCTGGCAATGTGATTTTTGCCGACGAATTGGATACACAAGCCGAACTAACTGGTAAATCGTTTGTTGAAGTATTCCGTAACGAATATGGTTACCTATTCGATTATGTAGATGGCTATATGATGGATTGGAGCGTTCGTCCGAATATGATCTTTACGGTTGCATTCGACTATTCTCCATTGGATCGTGGACAAAAGAAACAAGTCTTGGATATTGTAACCAAAGAGTTGCTCACTCCAAAAGGCTTGCGCTCGTTAAGTCCAAAGAGCGGTGGATACAATCCAAACTATGTAGGCCCACAAGTTCAACGCGACTATGCATATCATCAAGGTACTGCATGGCCTTGGTTGATGGGATTCTATATGGAAGCATATCTGCGTATTTATAAGATGAGTGGTATCTCGTTGGTTAATCGTTATTTGATTGGCTTTGAAGAAGAAATGACCAGCCATTGTGTAGGCTCTATTCCTGAACTATTCGATGGTAATCCTCCGTTTAAGGGACGTGGTGCCGTTTCGTTTGCCATGAACGTTGCAGAAATCTTGCGAATATTGAAGTTGTTATCAAAGTACAATCAATAAGAGGAGGAATATAGTATGAAAGTATTAATGTTTGGATGGGAATTTCCTCCCAAAATTTATGGTGGTCTTGCCGTAGCTTCTTATGGTATAACAAAGGGGCTCAGCTTGCAAGGCGATGTGGAAACTACATTCTGTTTGCCCAAACCTTGTGGCGAAGAAGAAAATTTCTTGAACATCATCGGAATGAATCAGGTGCCCATTGTTTGGCGCAACGTGGATTACGACTACTTGAAGTCGCGCTTATCCAATGGTATGACGCCCGAACAATACTATGCCCTCCGCGATCATATCTATGCCGACTTCTCGTACATGAATGTCAACGATTTGGGTTGTATGGAGTTTGCCGGTGGCTATCCTAAGAACTTGCACGAAGAAATCAATAACTTCTCAATTATAGCAGGTCAGGTGGCACGCCAACAAGAATTTGACATCATCCATGCACACGACTGGCTGACTTTCCCTGCTGGTGTGCATGCTAAGATGGTGAGTGGTAAGCCTCTTTGCATCCATGTGCATGCAACCGACTTCGACCGCTCACGCGGAAAGGTGAATCCTACGGTTTATTCAGTCGAGAAGAATGGTATGGATCACGCCGATTGCATCATGTGTGTATCTGAGTTGACTCGCCAAACCGTAATCAACGAGTATCATCAACATCCTAGCAAGGTGTTTGCTATGCACAATGCGGTATATCCATTGCCACAAGAGTATCAAGAAATCCCTCGTCCCGACCATTCCAAAGAGAAGGTGGTTACTTTCTTGGGACGTATCACCATGCAAAAGGGCCCAGAATACTTTGTCGAAGCCGCTGCTATGGTATTGAAGCGTACACGTAATATTCGCTTCGTTATGGCAGGATCGGGCGATATGATGGATGCAATGATCAATCTAGTGGCCGAACGTGGTATTGCCGATCGTTTCCATTTCCCTGGCTTTATGAAGGGTAAGCAGGTGTACGAAGTGTATAAGAATAGTGATGTCTTTGTTATGCCATCTGTTTCCGAGCCATTCGGTATTGCTCCATTGGAAGCTATGCAATGTGGAACGCCTTCCATCATTTCAAAGCAATCGGGTTGTGGCGAAATCTTGGATAAGGTGATTAAGACCGACTATTGGGATATTCACGCAATGGCCGATGCTATCTACTCTATTTGTACCAATCCTTCACTCTTCAAGTACTTGCAAGACGAAGGCTTGAAAGAGGTTGATGAAATCACTTGGGAAAAAGTAGGCCTCCGTATCCGTGCGCTATACGAGGATGTTTTAAAGAACTATAAATAATTAAACAATAATTAGATATGAGAACAATCTGTCTTTATTTTGAAATACATCAGATTATTCATCTGAAACGTTATCGTTTCTTCGACATTGGTACAAATCACTATTACTACGACGATTATGCCAATGAAACAAGTATTACCGATGTTGCTGAACGCTCATACATACCAGCTTTGACTGCTTTGAACGAGATGGTGAAAACCTCAAATGGTAAATTCAAAGTAGCCTTCTCTATTTCTGGTGTAGCCCTTGAACAATTAGAAATTTATGCACCAGCAGTTATTGAATTACTTCACGAATTGAACAATACCGGTTGTTGCGAATTCTTGGCCGAGCCTTACTCACACGGTCTTTCTTCTTTGGCTAACGAAGAATGCTTCAAGGCCGATGTTATGAAGCAATGTGCCAAGATGAAGCAACTCTTTGGTAAAGAACCGAAGGTGTTCCGCAACTCAAGCTTAATCTATTCAGACGAAATCGGTGCGATGGTTGCAAGCATGGGTTTCAAAGGAATGTTGACCGAAGGTGCTAAGCATGTATTGGGTTGGAAGAGCCCTCACTATTTGTATCATTGCAACCAAAATCCAAAATTGAAGTTGCTGTTGCGCGACTATAAACTTTCTGATGATATTAGCTTGCGCTTCTCTAACTCAGAATGGAGCGAATATCCATTGTTTGCCGATAAATACATCAATTGGATTGACGAGTTGCCACAAGAAGAACAAGTTATCAACATCTTCATGGAGTTGTGTGCATTAGGCGTTTTCCAACCATTGTCATCGAATATCCTTGAGTTCTTGAAGGCATTGCCTGCTTGTGCTCAAGCTAAGGGCATCACCTTCTCTACTCCTACCGAAGTGGCTACTAAGTTGAAGTCGGTTTCTCAACTCGACGTTCCTTATCCAATGTCATGGGTTGATGAAGAACGCGATACAAGCTGCTGGTTAGGTAATGTAATGCAACGCGAGGCATTCGAAAAATTGTATAGTGTTGCCGAACGTGTACACATCTGTACAGATAGTCGTATTAAGCAAGACTGGGATTACCTACAAGCAAGTAATAACTTCCGCTTCATGACAACCAAGAACTCGGCTGTTTCGTTCTATCGTGGCATTTACGACTCTCCATACGATGCGTTTACCAATTATATGAACATCTTGGGCGACTTCATCAAACGCGTAGATTCACTCTATCCTGTAGAAATTGAAAACGAAGAGTTGAATGCTTTGATTACAACCATCAAGAACCAAGGTGATGAAATTGAAGCATTGCAAAAGCAATTGCAAAAGGCGCAAGCTAAACTTGCAAAGGAAAAGCCTGCAAAAGTTGCAGAAGCTGAACCTGCTGCTCCTAAAGCTAAGAAGTGTGCACCTAAAGCAAAGAAAGCTACTGCAAAGAAAGAAAAGTAATAGAATACTTTTATAAATAAGAAGAGAGGATGACCGTGGTCATCCTCTCTTTTTTTGTGTCTATCAATCTTATGCTATTTTGCTCTACTTTTGCTATAGCTTACGATGATAACCCCACCAAATACCATTACTGCAGCAACAACTTTTTGCCATGTTAACATTTCCATACCAATGCAAATGCTGATTGCAATTGCAATGATAGGCTGAACGTAGCTGTACATACTTACAAGAGTGGGTCTGATGCGTTTCTGGCCAATGGGTATAAGAAAATAGGTTATAAAAGTAGCAAATAGGATGAGGTATGCCAACTCGGATAGCTGAGCAGTTGGTATTGTAGTCCAATTAAGGTTTACAATCTCTTTTATAGAAAAAGGTATAGACACTGCAAAGGCAAATAGAAAAATCCATTTCATGAACGTCACCACCGAATATTTGCCAATAAGCGGTTTGAATATTCCAAGGTACATAGAGAAACTCAATGTATTGAGAATGAGCATGACTATCCCAAACGAAGTGGTTTCAACTGTACCGTCGGTTGAAACTTTGCTTACAATTAAATAAATGATACCAGCAAAGCTTATAGCAACACCCACCGCCTTTTGTAAGGTAATTGGCTCTTTCAATACGATTGCTGCTATTGCCATAGTGTATATTGGCGACATTGAAGTGAGTATAGAGCAATCCATTGGGGTGATGTGAGCTATGCCTATCAGGAATGTAAGTTGGCAAATAAAGAATCCCAGCATCGATGCTGCAAATATTTTTATATAATCTTTATGCTCAACCTTCTCTTTGGGTAGGAACATTGAAATGAACCAAAACAACCCTCCTGCACCAATTGATCTAAGGCAGAAAATAGTTAATGGAGATATCAATTGACCATTAGTGAGGTCTTTGCATACAATAATATTAAATCCGAAAATAGCATATGCAATAAAGCATGATAGATGCCCAATTATAGATTGCTTGTTCATTGTTTGCTTAATTTGCTATTTAATAAAAACACCCTCTTGTCCATGAGGAAGAGGGTGTAAAATCATTATCTATTGATGTGTTGATTAGTCAAAACTGGTGTAGGTTACCTCTATCTGCAACGCATCCCCCTTTGCTCCACCTCTTAGCTTGGCGTAAGCAGGTTTCAAATCGTTTTGGATGCTGGTGAGTGTTGTGCTATAACCTCCGGTTTGTTCATACACCATAACCACAGGAATCAGTAACACCTTGTCCCAATCGGGGTTGTTGGCAATCCATTCAGCTTCCCATGCAGATTCGTTGAACCCTGCTTGAGCAGCGGCTTTCTTCTTGGCCGATTCCTTCTCTGTGATGCAAGTAGTTACCAATCGTGCAATGTTGGGGAAAGTGTATGTGTTTGTCGATACGGCATTGTGTACGGCAGCATACGAAGTAATGTTGTTGGTCAGCTCGTTGTTCTCGAAGAATTTCTTTATATCACCCTTACGAATCAGCAACACAGTGCCAGGTGCATTCATGCTATACTTATAGTTGCTCTCTTGGTTATAGTTGGTGAATGTCAACTTTACTACATTCAGCGTGTCGCCTATCAAATCGTTGTGGATAACATCGTAGGGAAGGGTAGCTTCAGTAAAGATGCCTGCTGGCGATTTGATGTAGGTGTGTTCCTCTTCTGCAGCACGTTGGGCTATCAATTCGCTGTTGTAGAAGTGGTTGGCCTGAATAACTTCCTTAGTCGATGAGAATACAGTATAGTAGCTATAAGCCAAAGAGTCTCTACCGCTAACAGTAGATAGCTTCACACCCAACGAGTCGGTGTAGTGCTGACACAACATCATGCGCATATCCACACGGTCGATATAGAGGATGGTACCATCGCCCATTTCGTTCTTTACGTGTACGCCCTTGAATACGTTTTCGATAAATGTATCGGCATCTTTAAATAATTCGGGATGCTCACGATTCAGCTTCAAAATGCTGTTGGCATATTCCTTGCTCAATGGGAATGAAACGTTTGGATAGTATGTATATTCACCATAACTATCTTTGGCATAGCGAACAGAGTCGGGCACCGAGAGGTCGTATGCGGTAAAGGCAGTGCGTCCAATCAACGATTCTTTGTTGTTCTTGTCGTAATACTTTTCCGGGTCGATGTTAGTGTATCTGTTCTTCTCCAATCGCTTGTCTAGTTCGTATACGCTCATTTGGCATGTGTTTAATGAGTCGCCAAACCATTGTTTGTAGTACACCACCAATTCAGCTTTTACGATAGAGTCGCCAGCCATGCTACCGCTTCCTCGTTGCTTGATAGGGTCATACTTGTACACTTCGGGAAACTTGAAGTTGTCAGTACAATTTAATTCCGTCAAGAAACTTGCTTCGTAAAAACCGAACTCAGGGTCGGTAAATTTACCTACATATCCTGTACTTGTCTTGGCGTAAACAGAATCTACCGCCATCGAGCGGGTGCTGATGTTGTAGATTTTTGTTTGAGTGTTCATTAAATCAGTGTTAGGAAGCATATCCATACCGAGTGAGCCGGTATTGTCATCGCATCCTACAATCATTAGGAGTGCACAAATAAGCGTTCCTAAATATTTAACGTTCTTCATTTTGCTTTCTTTTGAATTAAATTACGTGTTGTTGTCGTGTATAATTCATTCGTTTGTTTCCTCGCTATTGCTGCTTTCCATTACCATGTCATAGAAGTTGTTGCATGCATCAGCATACGCTTCTGGTGCTTGGTATTCAAGAACGGGCTTTCCAAGGCTCTTGGCATACTCTACCAACTCTTGATTGATGTTTGGGCTTTGTAGAATCACACCATCTGCTTGCTCAATAGCCAATTTGCTGAGAGCTACATAGTCTATCTCTTTCTTCAACGAAACAAGATCTTTCTTTGCAATGCCTTTCAGCATCAATTTGCTGGCGAAATCTTCTTGCAAAGGTTGCTTGAATTCGTCATCATACAACGAAATCACTACCTTAGCCTCTCTAAACGAAGGCTCGTCTTTGTATGCCTTCTTAATGTATAGCGGAGCCAATGCTGTCATCCAACCGTGGCAATGAATCACGTCGGGGCACCAACGCAATTTCTTTACAGTTTCCAATACCCCTCTCGAGTAGAAAATAGCTCTCTCTCCGTTGTCCTCATATTCGTTTCCTTGCTCATCAACAATTTGCAGTCTGTTTTGGAAAAAATCATCGTTGTCGATGAAATAGACTTGCATTCTTGCCGATTGAATAGAGGCAACCTTGATAATTAGTGGGTGGTCTGTGTCATCAATAATCAAATTCATACCCGATAGTCTGATTACTTCGTGTAGCTGATTACGTCGTTCGTTAATGTTACCCCATTTAGGCATGAATGTACGTATTTCCTTGCCTTTTTCTTGGATAGCTTGAGGCAAATTACGACCTGTCAGTGACATTTCTGTTTCAGGAACATAAGGTGTAATCTCTTGAGTAATGAATAAAACTTTGTTTGCCTTTGTCATAAATAAATACGATATATCTCAAATTATTTTGCAAAGATATAAAAAAAATCGCGCATTTAAGCAAATTCTCTCCGCTTATAATTCCTTATCTTTTGTTAAAGTGTTGATAATCAGTGCTGATAGTTTTTGGCTAAGCGAGCGCCAAAAATAAAGTTTTGCATAATTTTAGGATATTTCTTCTTTATGTGAAGAATATTGGTTTATTTTGCAACGTTTTTACGAACACTATTCGCTATAACATTAACAAAATGAAGATTGTACATACCATTAACGATTTGCAAAGCGAGCTTTCTGTACTGAAAGCACAAGGCAAAATGGTTGGCTTAGTGCCCACAATGGGTGCCCTCCATGCAGGTCATGCTTCGTTGGTAAAACGTAGTGTAGCCCAAAACGATGTAACTGTCGTAAGCATCTTTGTAAATCCCACCCAATTTAATGATAAGAACGATTTAGAAAAATATCCTCGTACGCTGAAGGAAGATTGTCTTCTGCTCGAAGAATGTGGCGCAAGCTTCGCATTCGTTCCGTCCGTGGCCGAGATGTATCCGGAACCCGATACTCGTCAATTCAGTTATGCCCCCTTGGATACCGTGATGGAAGGTGCTTTCCGCCCCGGTCATTTCAATGGTGTATGCCAAATTGTAACCAAACTTTTCGATGCCGTATTGCCCCATCGTGCCTATTTTGGCGAGAAGGATTTCCAGCAACTTGCTATTATCCGCGAGATGGTTCGTCAAGAGAACTATTCCCTCGAAATCGTAGGTTGTCCCATTGTTCGCGAGCCCGATGGCTTGGCTATGAGCAGCCGAAATACACGACTTTCGTACGAAGAACGTAAAAATGCGCTAAAAATTTCGCAGACATTGTTCGAAAGTCGTACCTTTGCAGCCGAACATACGGTTGCCGAGACAAAACAGTTTGTCGAAGATGCCATTGCAGCAGCCCCAGGCTTGGAGTTGGAATACTTCCAATTGGTCGATGGCAACACCTTGCAACCCATTGCTACTTGGGATGAAACCACTTATGCCGTTGGTTGCATCACCGTATTTTGTGGCGAGGTGCGCTTGATTGATAATATAAAATATAAAGAATAGACATACACTATGATGATAGAAGTTTTAAAATCGAAAATCCATTGTGCTCGAATCACCGAGGCAAACCTGAACTACATGGGTAGCATCACAATTGATGAAGATTTGATGGACGCAGCCAATATGATAGCAGGCGAAAAGGTGGCTATTGTCGACAATAACAATGGCGAGCGTTTCGAAACCTATATTATTAAAGGTGAACGTGGCTCAGGTAAGATTTGTTTGAACGGAGCAGCTGCCCGTAAGGTGCAACCTGGCGACATTATCATCATTATGTCATACGCTTTGATGGATTTCGAAGAGGCCAAGAACTTTACACCAACCCTTGTCTTCCCCGATCCAGAAACGAATAAAGTTGTGCAATAGTTAATAAATAGAATAATTTTTCATAATTTTGGGAGTGACGCGTCTGTGAAGATACGTCACTCTTTTTTTTAGTCAAACCACCCCATCAAACTTCGTAGGTAGGCAGTTAGCTCTCCTGCCATTTTCTCGTGTTGCCATATGCTGGGGTGCCAGTCGGCTCCTATGCCTAAGCTGCCGTTTTGTGGAGTCATATCGAAGCGATACACCTCTTTGTCGCCTGCTTTATTTGCCTCTTCCACTACCTTGTTCAATGTCTTTGAGACGTTCTCCAACGCTTTACCGTCCATCATGGTGCCGGTTAGGTACACAATCTTAGCATGGGGATAGTAACCACGAACCTTCTTCAAGAAATTACGATAGCCTGCTTCCAATAGCTTTAAGTCGTAGGGCTCGGTACTCGTGTCGTTTGTACCGAGGTTGATGCAAACCACATCGGGTGTGTAGCGTAGGAAGTCCCAAGCCTCGCTATGGTTGTATAGTTGTGTGTAGTCATACTCGTTTGGCATGCAATTCTCATTGCCATTCTTTGGACCGGCATAGTTACGATAGATGCCTATCCCGCTACGAGCCACCGCTATGTGTTGCGCTTGTAAGACCCTTGCTGTGCGTGCAGCATAGGTGTAGTAGTGATTCTCTGTTTCGTCCATGAAGTGCTCACGTGGATTGGTGCTTTCAATGCCATAGCCACACGTAATGGAGTTGCCAATAAACTCAATTTTTCGCTTGGGCAGGGTAGGAGCATCTGCCAATTGCTTCCCTTCGTCCAATAGGAATCCACGAAACTCAGGCTTACGCTCATATCCTTCGATGATGTACATCAGCCTTACCTCGTGCAGCCCATCAGGAAGAGCAGTAGCCAATGTTACGATAGAGTCGGCCGGTGCGTTGAAACCTACCTTGAAAGGCTCAGCCTTGTCTATCTGCGCCATGAAATAACCACTCATAGGCTTGGCAATCATCTTTAGCGAAGTGCCTTCGAAGCGTGCTATGATTTGTGTACCTGGGTAGGTAAATGCCGGTGAATCGGGATTCTTAAAACTAATACGACCCACATACTGAATACCTTCGTTGCTAGGTTTAATCCATTCTCCTTTCGGGGTAATGGTTTGTGCAGATATGTTCATGGATAGTAGTGCTACCATCCACACGATACTGCTTCTTACGATGCTTTTCATAAGCTATTATGCTTTAGGTGGTTTATATAAAAATGGGGTAACTCCTCCTCGAAGGAATTACCCCGATATTTTTAGTGGTAGTTATTCGCTTTACGCTTCTTGCAAATGTTCGTGCATAGCTGCTGCAGCACGACGACCATCGCCCATCGCCAAGATTACCGTTGCACCACCACGCACAATGTCGCCACCGGCATAGATGGTAGGAATGTTACTTTGCATATTGTCGTTCACGGCAATTGTATTCTTGCGTCCCAATTCCAAACCTTTCACCGAGGTAGGTACAATGGGGTTAGGCGATACACCTACAGCTACTACTGCCATGTCGATATCCAATGTAACGGTTGCGCCAGGGATAGCTACAGGGCTACGACGGCCCGATGCATCGGGTTCGCCCAATTCCATCTTTTGCAATACCACTTGCTTCACAGCGCCCTTTTCGTCGGCAATGTATTCCAATGGGTTGTGCAAGGTCAGGAATTCGATACCCTCTTCCTTGGCATGCTTCACTTCTTCCAAACGTGCAGGCATTTCGGCCTCGCTACGACGGTAAACGATGAATACCTTTTCGGCACCCAAACGCTTAGCGGTACGGCACGAGTCCATAGCGGTATTACCGCCACCCACTACCATCACGCTCTTGGCAGGGTTGATAGGTGTATCGGTTTCCGGGTTCGAAGCATCCATCAAGTTTACGCGAGTGAGGTACTCGTTCGATGACATGATGTTTACACTATTCTCACCGGGGATGTTCATAAAGTTTGGCAATCCGGCACCGCTGGCAATGAAGATACCTTGATAGCCTTCGGCCTGCAACTCTTCCACGCTGATGGTCTTACCGATGATGCAGTCCTTCACGAAGTTCACACCCATCTTTTCCAAGTTGTTGATTTCTACATCCACAATCTTGTTGGGCAAACGGAATTCAGGAATACCATACTTCAACACACCACCAATCTCGTGCAAGGCTTCGAACACAGTCACATCATAACCATACTTCACCATATCGCCGGCAAAGCTAAGACCGGCAGGGCCAGAACCAACCACAGCAATCTTCTTACCGTTGCTTGGTGCCAATTCGGGCAATACAATGTTGCCGCTTTCGCGTTCATAGTCGGCCACAAAACGTTCCAAGTTACCGATAGCAACAGCAGGCTCGTTCATCTTCAAGTGGATACATTGGCTTTCGCATTGCTTTTCTTGTGGACAAACGCGACCGCAAACAGCGGGTAGGGCAGAGGTATGCTTCAATACGCGAGCAGCTTCCAGGAACTCTCCGCGTTCTACGTTCTTGATAAACGAAGGAATGTTGATGCTCACCGGACAACCTTGCATACAAGTTGGGTTGGCACAGTCCAAACAACGCTTGGCTTCGGTCATGGCTTGCTCCTTGGTATAGCCGGTGTTCACCTCTTCGGTGCGGGTTGTTGCACGATACACAGGGTCGAGCTCGTTCATCGGACAGCGATGGATAGCTGTACGTTCCTTTGGCTTCATGCTCTTGCGCAACTCTTCGCGCCATGGTGCTTTGCGGTCAAGTAGCTCTTCCATCGGCATTTGGCATGCCTTTTCGCTACAAGGTTTGCATTCGCTCTCCTTGACTGCAGCTTGCGGTTCTACCTTGCACACGTGTTGTTCCAAGTGGCTCATCTCTTCTTGTTCCACTTGCTTGAACGAACCCATGCGCTTGAACATCTCGTCGAAGTCCACTTGGTGGCCATCAAACTCCGGACCATCCACGCAAACAAACTTAGTCTTGCCACCCACAGTGATGCGGCAAGCGCCACACATACCGGTACCATCCACCATGATAGTGTTCAGCGATACATCGGTAGGAATTTCATATTTCTTGGTTAGCAAGCAGCAGAATTTCATCATGATGGCAGGACCAATGGCGAAACATTTATCCACCTTTTCGCGCTTGATAACGCTTTCAATACCTTCTGTTACGAGGCCCTTAGTACCATACGAACCATCATCGGTCATAATGATCACTTCGTCCGACGACTTGCGAACCTCATCTTCCAAGATAATCAGCTCCTTCGAGCGACCAGCCAATACCGAGATAACACGGTTGCCGGCCTCTTTCAATGCTTGTATAATAGGTAGCATTGGCGCCACACCTACACCACCACCGGCACAAATCACCGTACCAAAGTTCTCGATGTGAGTAGCTTGTCCCAACGGACCTACCACGTCCATCACATAGTCGCCTTCATTCAATTGACACAACTTGGTCGATGACAAACCAACTGTTTGCACCACCAAGGTAATTGTTCCCTTTTGTAGGTCAGCACCCGCAATGGTCAAGGGCATACGTTCGCCCTTTTCGTCCACACGGACAATGACAAAATGGCCCGCTTTGCGCGATTTTGCAATCAGTGGAGCCTCTACTTCCAGCTTGAATACCTTCTCTGAGAATTGTTCTTTGCTAATGATTTTGTTCATAGCTTTAATTTTTGTCTATATATTTACGTTATTTACTTTCAATTTGTAATATTTTGCAAAGATACAGCTTCTATTTTAATAACAAAGAAATAATGTTGATTTATTCTAATAAATACGTATATTTGCAAATCATAAATCATAACTCATAAATCATAAATCCTATGTACACCCCTTCCTCCCTTCCCAACACCCGTGTCGATGCAGCTGACATCCTTCGTGGGTTTGCCATTGGTGGTATTGTGCTTATCCACTTTTTGGAGCACTTAAACTTCTATTATTTCCCCGAACTAACCGCTCTCGACGAAACAGTTTGGGGTATTGTATTCTTTTGGTTAGCCAATAAGATGTATGCCATCTTCTCGTTGCTGTTTGGCTTTAGCTTCTTTGTGCAGCACGACAATCAGGCTCAAAAGGGCAAAGACTTCCGCCCACGCTTCTTGTGGCGCATGGTGCTGCTTGCACTTTGGGGCATTTTCGATTTGATATTCTACAATGGCGACATCCTGCTTGTATATGCCGCATGCAGTCTGTTTGTCATTCCGTTGATTCGCCAAAGCAACAAAGTTCTTTTTGCAGCAGCTATCTTCTTTGCACTACAGCCTATCGAGTTGGTATATATTGTTTTAGGTTTGTTGAATCCCGAACTTACACCTCTCTACTTAGGTTCGAACGAAGATTTTGGAGCCATTATGCCCCAACAAATAAATGGTTCGTTCCTCGAAGTAGCATGGGTAAGTTTGAAGCATGGCATACCGGTCAACTTCACTTGGGCTATTGAGAACGGCCGTTTCACGCAAACCATCTTCCTATTTATAGCCGGTATCATCTTGGGACGCTATCGTTACCTTTACGACGAAGGCAACAACCGCCAACGTTGGAAAAAGACCATGCTCTATTCGTTGATAGGCTTTGCCGTGTTCTATCCGTTATATACCTATATACCGGGTATGGTCGATAATGTATGTGCTTCCCATTCGTTGGGTGTGATGCTCAAGGCGTGGATGAACCTTTGCATGATGCTCTTCTATGTCTCTGGCATCACTTGGTTGTACCATTGCACCAAGGCCGGAAAGAAGCTCATTGTAATTGCTCCTTATGGTAAGATGAGTTTGACCAACTACATGACGCAATCCATCTTTGGTGCGATGCTGTTCTATGGTTGGGGCTTTGGTTTGTATCAACATTGCGGTCACACCGAAAGCCTTTTGTTGGGTATCGCCTTCGTTGGCTTGCAATACCTCTTCTGTTGCTGGTGGTTGAAGAGTCACAAGCGTGGACCGTTTGAGGAGCTCTGGCGCAAAGCTACTTGGATTTAAGGATACAATAATAGCGGACACTCAGTGCCCGCTATTATTATAATATGTATGTAGTAATTATTCCTTTTTAAAACCTTTTATGGTAGTGCGCCCTGGATTTCCGTTCTTTGAAAGATGCTTGATGTCTACACGCATTTCGGCTAATGCATCCTCTAATTGCTCTAAACGGAATCGTGTATCTTCGTCTATCTCGTTGCGGTCGTGAAGCGATTCTTCGAGTGTAACTTCCAATTGCTTGATGCGCGTTTCTAATAATCCATACTCTTCTTTCTGTAACGCAATGTATTGACGGACGGCAACAAATGCACGCATTATGCGAATATTTGCTTCAATAGCAGTGTCGCTATGCAATACACTTGATAGCATAGCTACTCCTTGTTCGGTGAAGGCGTAGGGTAGAAATCGGGAACCTCCCCATCTTGAGATCACAAATTGTGATTTCAAGTTTTTCCATTCTTCTTCATTTAGCTGAAACATAAAATCAGTAGGGAATCGTTTTATATTTCTCTTAACCGATTGATTAAGTGTGCGTACTTCTACACCATACAAATCAGCTAAATCTTTATCTAACATTACCTGTTGCCCCCGAATGTTATGAATCTTGGTTTTGATTTCTATAAGTTCGTTCATGTTCCCTTATTATATGAAGGCATGCCAATCGGCATGCCTTCATGTCTTAAAAAGAAAAATATTCAATTACTCTACGCTGAAATCAAGAGCCTTCAAGTCCTTATCCAATGAAGAGTTACCATAAAGGATTTGGTACTTGCCAGGGAATACTTCCAAACCATCAACATTTGCGCTATAGTAAGCAAACGATTCAGGTTCAAGTGTAATCTTCACTGTTTCAGTCTTGCCAGCAGCAATTTCCTTACGTACATAGCCCTTCAACGACTTGATAGGAGCATCTTCGTTGGTCAAGCTCTTCACGTACACTTGGATTACTTCAGCACCGTCCATTTTACCAGCATTTGTCACAGGGATAGTGATGTCAACACTTTCGCCAGCCTTGATGCTGTTAGCAGAAAGTTGAGCGTCGCCAAATGCGAAGTCTGTATAGCTCAAACCATAACCGAAGGCATACATAGGTTCGCCCTTGAAGTAACGGTAAGTACGGTTTTCCATGCTATAGTCAGTAAATTCTGGCAATTGAGCAGTCGATTTGTAGAATGTAACAGGCAATTTACCCGATGGGTTGAAGTCGCCAAAGATTACGTCAGCCACAGCTGTACCACCTTCTTGACCAGGATACCATGCTTGCAACAAAGCATCGTAAGCGTGTTCAATACCTTCGAAACCTACACAGCTACCCGAGCAGTTTACGTAGATAACAGGCTTGCCAGTTTCGTGCATAGCTTGCAAGAAGCGTCTTTGTACGGCAGGAAGTTCGATAGTTGCACGTTCGTGACCTTCACCTTCTTGTGATGGAGTGATACCACCCACGTAGATGATAGCGTCAGCTTCCTTCACCTTTTCAGCCAATTCGTCGAATTGAGCCACCTTACGTTCGTACATATCAACGAATACGTTCGATACAGTACCTTCGGCAGCAGCCTTATACTTCAACTCAATAGTATAAGTTTCGCCTTCCTTCACTTCCATATTGATAGCAGAACCACGACGGCTACCGAATGAAGCACGGAGTTCGCGTTGTTGAGCTTCAGTAAGTTGCATACCTGGAGTGAACTTGAACGACAATGGGCGTGGTGATTCACCAATCTTCTTGCCGTTTACGTTCAATGTAAAGTTGTTAGCACGTACCGAGAAGCAGAGTGTACCTGTATAGTCAGGAGTATAAGTACCGGTGTAGATAGCAGTAAAGTCGTGAGTAGGCACGCCATCACCAAAGCCATAACCACCTTCAGTGCGGAAGTCAATCTTTTCTACATCCATAGTCTTGATAGGTTCGCCAGCCCATTCAGTATTGTCATAATACTTAGCAGCAAAACCAGCCTTGTCGCCATTCTTCACGTTCATCAATTGTGGAACTTGGATGAACTCGTTTTCAATTTCGCTACCACGTTCGTAGATAATCTTAGCGTTAGGCAACTTGTTTTGGATACCTTGCAAGATAGTTACTTGGTGAGTAGGAGTACCGCTATAGTTACCTCTAATCATGATAGAGTCGTGAGCGTTAGGACCAACCACTGCAATAGTCTTGATATCCTTGCTCAAAGGCAATATGTTGTTAGCGTTCTTCAACATTACGATACCCTCTTGAGCCACCTTCAAAGCGTGTGCTTGGTGTTCTGGGCTGTCGATTACGCTGCCAGGAATCTTAGAGAATGGCACCATCTTAGCTGGGTCGAACATACCCAACTTGATGCGTTCCGAGATGATACGACGGAGTGATACGTCAAGGTCTTCTTCCTTAATCAAACCGCGTTCAAGACTTTCTAGCAATGAGTTGTAGCTCTTACCACATTCCAAGTCTGTACCCGACAATACTGCATCAGCACTTGCTGTAGCTGCATCTGGGTGAGATTCGTGACGACCAGGAACATACAAGTCGTTGATAGCGTCACAGTCGCTCACTACCAAGCCATCGAATCCCCAACGGTTGCGGAGGATGTCAATCAACAAACGGTCGCTCGAGCAGCAAGGTTCGCCTTCGTATGCGCTATAAGCACACATCACTTCGCGTACATTACCATCTACCACCAATGTTTCGAAAGCAGGCAAGTAAGTTTCCCACAAGTCGCGCATAGAAACCACAGCATTGAACTCGTGACGAAGAGGTTCCGGACCGCTATGGATACCATAGTGCTTAGCGCAAGCGTGAGTCTTGTAGTACTTGTCGTCATCGCCTTGCATACCTCTTACTACGTTCAAGCCCATTCTCGACATCAAGAAGGGGTCTTCACCGTAAGTCTCTTGGCCGCGTCCCCAGCGTGGGTCACGGAAGATGTTTACGTTTGGTGCCCAGAATGTCAAGTTAGGAATAGCCGATACGTAAGGACCTATATCGCCATCCAATGGCAAAGTGTTGTAGCGTGCACGTGCTTCGTCCGATACCATGGTGTAGGTAGTCAATTGTGCTTCATCGTCGAACGATGCCGCCATAGCGATAGATTGTGGGAATACGGTTACGTCCGATACACCCATCAAGCCGTGGCAAGCTTCGCCCCACCAGTTATAGGCAGGAATGCCCAAGCGTTCGATAGCCAACGAACGGTTCATCATCATGCTCACTTTCTCTTCCTTAGTAAGCAATGAAATCAAATTCTCTGTGCGTTCCTCCACCGATAAGCGAGGATTTTGGAACGGATACTCATACTTCTCCGCACACGAACTAACCATGATAGCTGCCATGGCCAATCCAAATAGTTTTTTCAATTTCATGGTAAATAATTGTTTGTGAATAATATTGTTTATCTCTCGTTTTTTTATTTCAATAAAAGCAATCCTTCTCCCAATTCATTACATTGCTTTCGATGTATTGCGATATATTGTTATTGTCTTTCCAATCTCGTATCGCATGGTCGTGATAACGCGGTTGCCAGGCGAAGGGGATGCCGCATTCGTGGGCGTATTTCGTTACAGCCGATTTCAGCGAGCCGATGAATGTAGATAACAATGGTAAACAATGAATACCGATGCCTTTGGTTAATCGTTCCTCGATTGTTTTTAATCAATTATCTCGAACCCGCAATATGGCACCAATGCCTTGGGTATGCGGATACCTTCGGGTGTTTGGTTGTTTTCCAACAATGCGGCAACGATGCGGGGCAATGCCAATGCCGAACCATTCAATGTATGGCACAACTCGGTCTTCTTCTCCGCTGTGCGGTAACGACACTTCAAACGGTTGGCTTGGTATGTATCGAAATTCGATACCGAGCTCACCTCCAACCAACGCTTTTGCGCTTCGCTATACACCTCGAAGTCGAAACATGTAGCAGCCGTAAAGCTCATGTCCCCCCCACAAAGGTGCAAAATGCGGTAAGGCAACTCCAATTTCTGCAACAACCCTTCCACATGCGCCAACATCTCCTTGTGGCTTTCGCGACTATGCTCGGGCGTGTCGATGCGTACAATCTCCACCTTCGAGAACTCGTGCAAGCGGTTCAAACCACGCACATCCTTACCATACGAACCTGCTTCGCGACGGAAACATTGCGTGTAGGCACAATTCTTGATAGGCAATTGCTTCTCGTCCAGGATCACATCACGATAGATGTTTGTCACAGGCACCTCTGCAGTAGGAATCAAGTAGAGGTTGTCCAATTGGCAGTGATACATCTGTCCCTCCTTGTCGGGCAACTGGCCGGTACCATATCCGCTGGCTTAGTTCACTACAGTAGGTGGCATAATCTCGGTATAGCCACTCTTGCGTGCTTCGTCCAAGAAGAAGTTGATAAGGGCACGTTGCAATTGGGCACCCTTGCCTTTATATACAGGGAAACCTGCACCGGTAATCTTCACACCCAAGTCAAAGTCAATCAAGTCATATTTCTTGGCCAATTCCCAGTGGGGTAGGGCATCCTTAGGCAGCTCAGTCTCCATGCCACCGGTCTTCACCACTACATTCTCTTCGGCGGTCAACCCTTCGGGCACTTCATCGTAAGGAATGTTAGGGATGGTATATAGTACAGCCTGCATGTCGTTGGCCGCTTGGTCCATTTCGGCTTGCAGCGCCTTGTTAGCCTCTTTCAGTTCGGCCACACGTGCCTTGGCAGTTTCGGCCTCCTCTTTGTTGCCGGCCTTCATCAGCATGCCAATCGATTTCGATAGTTGGTTAGCTTCGGCAAGGTTAGCATCGAGCACGGCTTGTGTGCTTTTACGTTTGTCGTTGAATGCCATTACTTGGCTGATAGCCTCTTGAGCATTCTTAAAGTGTTTTTTCTCCAGACCTTTAATCACCGCTTCGGTGTTGTCTGTAATTTGTTTAATGGTTAGCATATATCGTTGATATTTAATTTTTAACTTTTAATTTTTAATTTTAAAATCCAATCGTTTGCAAAGTTACATAAAAAAAAGAAGAGGCCAATCACTTGACCTCTTCTATTTTATATGCGATAAGATATTTTTTATGCTTCTGCAGGAATTACAGTTACAAAACGCTTATCTTCCTTGGTTTTCTTGAACACTACAGTGCCATCAACCAATGCGTAGAGAGTATGATCGCTACCCATACCGATGTTCTTACCTGGGTGGAATTCAGTACCTCTTTGGCGAACGATGATGTTACCAGCTTTGCAAGCTTGACCACCGAACAACTTAACGCCTAATCTTTTACTTTGTGATTCGCGGCCGTTCTTAGAACTACCCACACCTTTTTTATGTGCCATGTTTCTTTACTTTTTTAATGGTTAAGCTACTACTTCTTTTACAATAATCTCAGAGAATTGTTGACGATGACCGTTCAACTTGCGGTAACCTTTGCGACGTTTCTTGTGGAATACAAGCACCTTTTCGCCCTTTACCAATTCAGTCTTCACTTCGCAAACCACCTTTGCACCTTCTACTACAGGAGCACCTACAGTGATGTTGCCATCGTTGTCAACCAAAAGAACTTTGTCAAACTCTACTGTTGCACCGGCTTCTGCGCCTTGGATGTGGTGTACAAACAGCTTCTTGCCAGCTTCTGCTTTAAATTGCTGACCGTTAATTTCTACAATTGCGTACATTTATATATAATAATGTATAGTTAGCTCCGGCGGGTGGTCTCTAATCACTTAGAAATCTCTTCTTCGAACCCGTTACGGAATAATCGGCCACAAAAGTACATCTTTATTTCCGAATACACAAATCTTTTTCAAATTTGTTGCATGAAATCATCCAATGAAATAATATCAACTTTAGGAAAAGAGCATTGCTTTAGAATGTCGAAGTGATGATCTTCTGTTACAATAAATTTTGCATTAGCCACCACTGCGCAATCTACAAATTTGTTGTCGTCAGGGTCGGATTGGATTATTTTAAAGCAATAGTATGGTGTGCAGAATATTGTTTTAGGGTTGTTTAGAATGGTATTAATGGTCAATTTGGCCACTTCCGTACCAGCTAATCGTTCTAAAATCTCTTCGTATTCATTTAGAATTTCTGTTGTTACGCATAGCTCGTTGGTGCCATTTAGAAAAGAATTCCAAATGTTTCTGTAGCGGCTTCTGGAAGGTAAGCATTGAACTAAGCTATTTGTATCTAATACGATTCTGCTCATTGTTTTCCTAATACGGCAGTGCGAATATGAGTACCTCTTAAACTATCCAGTTTTTCTTGGTTTAACGTACCATTATCCCATAATTCATCTAAACATTGGTCCAATTTATGAGAAAAATGTTGCATTAGCACGCGTTTCACTTCTTCCAAGCGTGCCTCTGAATCATCAAAAGCAAACATCTTTAGTAGATGTTGCTGAACCGGTGTTAATACAGTAGCTTCCATACTCTTCTTTATTTATTTTCTGCAAATATACATCTATTTTCCTAACAAACAATTAAAACAAATGTTTTTAATCCGATTTTCGCAAACGCGTCTTCTCAGACGCTATGTAGGGGTGGCAAAACATCGTTTCCGTAGGCTTAAAAGCCCACGGCTATTTGCACTGCGTGCTTCCCGTTTTCCAGACGATATTCGTGCTTTTTGTAAACTTCCTTAACCCGATTTCACTGCTCAAAAACACATCTGCACAAATAAAGTGAAAGTGTGCAATAGGGATAAAGTGTTGTTTTTACCCTTATTTGCTTACGATTTGTTTTCATTGCTTAAATCTGTTTTTGCAAAATAGCTTGTTATTATACAAGATTTATGCAATAATCGTTAATAAATGCAAAATCATCCACTTAATACTTAAAAAGTGTTATTTATTGCAGGCGGTAAGTATAACGTAATAGAATATTTTACATATTTGTATGAATTATTCAGTAAGAAAATGTTTCGTTTGAAACCATTACTTCCTGACAACATAAACTGACTATGAATACAAAGATGAAATTTGGAGCCATTTTACTGCTCTTAACGCTATTTGTACTACCGCTTAGAGCGCAAAATATAGCTGTAAAAAGCAACCTTTTGTACGACATTACATCCACCCTGAACCTCGGGGTAGAGGCGAAGTTTGCACCTAAGTGGACGGCCGATCTCTCCGGCAATTACAATCCCTTTTCGTTTGCTAACGACAAGAAGTGGAAGCACTGGATGCTTCAACCCGAACTTCGCTACTGGTTCTGCGAAGCTTTCAACCGTCATTTCGTGGGTGCACACCTCATGGTGGGCGTTTTCAACGTAGGCAACATCAAGCCGCCTTTCGGTCTGCTGCCCTCTACCAAGGGCTACCGCTACGAGGGCGAGATGGTGGGTGCCGGCTTGTCGTATGGCTACCATCACGTCCTCTCGCCCCGTTGGAGTTTGGAATACTCCTTAGGCCTTGGATGGATGCAAGCCGATTACGATAAGTACGAGTGTCCCCATTGTGGCGACCATGTAAGTTCTGGCCAGAAAGACTTCTTCGGAGTGACCAAAGCGGCCGTATCGCTAATTTACATGATAGATTAACACTGCCTCTCAGATTCCTCCGTGAAAACCAAAAACCAAGAACAATGATTCGAAGATACAACATATTACTCTATATCTGCCTCACAGCGCTACTCACGGCCTGCATTCGCGAAGACCGTAGCGACTGTCAAAACGCCATTATTCACCTGGAATACACGGCCGATGGCGAAACAAATGTGATAAAAGAACACATCGAAGACGTGCACCTCTACATCTTCGACGAAGCCAGCTACCGCCTACGCTCCTACTCCATGACCGAACTGCCCGACGGCAGCATACGCATGAACCTGAACGATGGCGAATACACCCTAATCACCGTGGCCAATGCCCAGCAACACACCACCATCGTGGATGGTGTGAGCGACCTACGCCACGACTACTATGTGCAACACCCCAACTGGAACCGCCCCGGCGATGTAATCCCTACACACGACCATAACTACATTGGCGAAGTGCGCGTACGCATCACCAGCGATGGGGTAGAGCTTCGCGACACCATTTCGTTCCGCTCGGCCCACGTAAACATGGAGATTCAGATAGAAGGCTTGCCGGCACCCGCCACCCGAGCCAATATCCCCTATACCTTGCGCATAGAGCAAAGCCATGCACGCACCAACTTCTACAGCCAGCTATCGGCCATGGGACAGGAAACCATACAACCTACTTTGACCTACGATGCCGAGAGCAATTGCTACCGCACCACCAACCTTGCCCTGTTCCGTATGGATCAAGGTGGGGTAGTGACACGCGAAAGCTGTCCCCACCAAGTGGTGCTGCTCGATGCCGACGGCACAGAGATGGTGCGCTACAGCCTATACGACTACCTGCAACGCTTTGCCCAGCAGATAGACGTAACCAAACAAGAGGCCACCATACCCCTTGCCATACAGCTCCACAAGCTGGGTGTGGAAATTGTCCTTCCCGGATGGAACATTGAAGATGTAAAACCCGATTGGGGATGATGCGATTT
>JAGBWA010000045.1 GCA_017630035.1 Bacteroides sp. | reverse complement strand
TATATATTATAATATAATAATTTCGACTTCGAGTGTTGGTGCGATGAAAAATAAACTGACCAACTGACCATTTGACCGCATTTTTACCACAATAGCACATCAGCACACTTCTGCACGCAAAAGCCTATATTATTGTATTTTTATGGACAAACGCACCAAACAAAAGGCGTAGCCGCAGGGAATAGGTTCGGGTCGCGCGCCGTGCGAATAGCGTAAAAGCGGCTTGCACTATCTTTGAATAAGATAGGCGGCGGCTCGGGAGAAAAAAAATAAATCGACATTTATTTTGTTCTCCTCTCGCCTTGCACTATCTTTGCAAAAATATTTTTGAGCGAAATGAAAAAAGAGAGCGAACTGATATTCGAACGCAACGTGGTGGAGTTTGTTACCGTTGCCGCCGAGTTTTGCAAATTCTTAGAGCAAGCCGAAACAACCCCACGAAACACCTTCGTGGATACATCGTTAAAGATATTGCCGTTACTATATCTAAAGGCCGAAATGCTGCCCGCATGCGAACGCATGGGCGAAGACGATTTGGAAACATTTGTTACCGAGGACGCCTACGAAGTGCTACGCATGAACATTGCCGGCATCATGGCCGAGAAAGATGACTACCTGGACGTATTTGTCAGCGAAATGAAGTATAGCGACCAACCAATCAGGAAGTTTATCTCGGAAGAGTTGGCTGATATCTACCAAGACATACGCGACTTTATCTTCGTGTTCCAACTTGGGTTGAACGAAACGATGCACGACGCGCTGGCAGTTTGTCAAGAAAACTTCAAATTGTATTGGGGACAAAAATTGGTAAACGCGCTACGCGCTTTGCACGACGCCAAGTATAACGGCAACAACGACGACGAGGAGGAGGATGATGACGAGGATTGCCATTGTCACAACGAGCATTGCCATTGCCACGACTAACCAAACGAGCGCATGATTATTAAAAGAACCATATCGAAAGAGGATATAGCCAAGCTGACAAAGGTGGATTTTGCGGGGAAAATTCACGTCGTAGAGACACCGCAAGATGCCGAACGTGCCGCTACCTACCTAAAGCAATTCAGCCTATTAGGGATAGATACCGAGACGCGTCCTTCGTTCAAGAAGGGGCATATCAACAAAATAGCCTTGCTACAAATTGCCACCGAAAAGGAGGCTTTCCTATTCCGACTGAACAAGACGGGATTGGTCTTGCCGCTTATCTTGCTGCTCGAAAATCCACGCATCACCAAGGTGGGCTTGTCGCTCAAAGACGACTTCCCAAAATTGCACGAGTGTGCACCTTTCCAACCGCGGGGCATCGTTGAATTACAAGAGTTTGTGCGCCCCTTCGGCATTCAAGAGATGAGTTTGCAGAAGATATACGCCATCCTCTTTGCACAGAAAATATCGAAAAGGCAACAGCTATCCAACTGGGAAGCCGACTCGCTGACCGAGCCTCAACAGCAATATGCCGCCATCGATGCATGGGCTTGCCTGCAGATTTACAACCTATTGCAAGAGCTAAAAGCAAGCGGTGATTTTGAAATAGAAGAAATTAACGAGCAAAACGTATAATATATAATGTATAAAGTTTACTTAAAACCGGGCAAAGAGGAATCGCTTAAAAGATTTCACCCATGGGTATTTTCAGGGGCAATTGCCCGATTCGATGGCGAGCCCGAAGAGGGCAATGTAGTAGAAATATTCACCGCCAAGAAGGAGTTTATTGCTAAAGGTCACTTCCAAATAGGTAGCATTGCCGTGCGCGTTCTTAGCTTCAACGAAAACGAAGCTATCGACGAAGCATTCTGGAAAAACAAGCTACAGATAGCCTACAACATGCGTCGAGCCATTGGCGTGGCGGGCAACCCCACCAACAACACCTACCGATTGGTGCATGGCGAGGGCGACAACCTACCCGGCTTGGTTATCGACATTTACGACCGCACCGCCGTGATGCAAGCCCACTCGGCCGGTATGCACATGGACAGAATGCAGATCGCCCAAGCACTGAGCGAGATGATGGGCGATGCCATAGACAACATCTATTATAAATCGGAAACTACCCTGCCCTACAAGGCCGACTTGGGTGCCGAAAACGGCTTTATCAAAGGCGGAAGCAGCAACAACATCGCTACGGAGTATGGGCTGAAGTTTCACATCGATTGGCTGAAAGGACAAAAGACAGGTTTCTTCGTCGACCAACGCGAAAACCGCTCACTATTAGAGAAGTATGCACACGGCCGTAGCGTGCTGAACATGTTTTGCTACACGGGCGGCTTCTCGGTATATGCCATGCGCGGCGATGCCAAGTTGGTGCACTCGGTAGATAGCTCGGCAAAGGCTATCGACTTGACCAACAAGAACATCGAGCTAAACTTCCCCGGCGATAAGCGCCACGAAGCCTACGCAGAGGATGCCTTTAAGTACCTCGACCGCATGGGCGACCAATACGACCTCATCATCCTTGACCCTCCAGCATTTGCCAAGCACCGCGATGCTTTGCGCAATGCGCTACAGGGCTACAGAAAGCTGAACGTAAAAGCATTCGAAAAGATTAAACCGGGCGGCATCTTGTTCACCTTCTCGTGTTCGCAAGCCGTGAGCAAGGAGAATTTCCGCACCGCCGTGTTCACCGCCGCCGCTATGGCCGGACGAAGCGTGCGCATTTTGCACCAACTGACACAACCTGCCGACCACCCCGTAAACATCTATCATCCCGAAGGAGAGTACCTAAAAGGGCTGGTTTTGTACGTAGAATAGGCTTACATTGTTAATTAGTGTTAAATGCAGAAAGATTTTGCACGATTTTATATGTTGCATAACATAAAACCTCTATCTTTGCATCGTGTTTTTCATGGTATTAGATTTAAGGTTAACAAAGATTGGGTGTCTGGGATAGATACCCTTCTTTTTTTTATTACCATTTCTCCCCAAAATCTCAAGTTTTTTTGCTACTTTTGCGTTGTTTAAATAATAACCAATAAACAACGTAGCTATGAGTATAAAATTACGCTTAATCATCTTAAGTTTTCTTCAATTTGCCGTTTGGGGTGCTTACCTTACATCCATGGGCGGTTACTTGGCCGGTGTAGGCATCGGCAATAACATCGGTTGGTTTTACTCTGTACAAGGATTTGTATCAATCTTTATGCCCGGCTTGATAGGCATCGTGGCCGACCGTTGGATACAAGGTCAACGTCTCTTAGGCTTTTGCCACTTCATCGCCGCCGCCGGCATGCTGATGGTGGCACAAACAGGCATGTCGATGGGTGCAGAGGTAACCTTCGGACAGATATTCCCTTGGTATGTATTGAGTGTAGCTTTCTATATGCCCACCTTGGCACTATCGAACGCCGTATCGTACAACGCCATCGAACGCGAGGGATTAGATCCCATCAAGGCTTTCCCGCCTATCCGCATTTTTGGCACTATTGGCTTTATCGTATCCATGTGGATAGTTGACCTTTGCGGCTTCCAACATAGCTACGTACAATTCTTTGTATCAGCACTTTGGAGCATCGTGTTGGGTTGCTATGCCTTTACCTTGCCACCTTGTGCCATCAAGCCACACACCGAAAGCAAAGGCATTGTGGAGGCATTGGGGTTGGATGCATTCAAGCTGTTCAAGCAACGCAAAATGGCGCTATTCTTCTTCTTCTCGATGTTCTTGGGCGTAAGCTTGCAAATCACCAACGGATATGCCAACCCCTTCATCAGTAGCTTTGCGGCTATGCCCGAATACCAAGATGTCTATTTCGTAGATCATGCCAACTTGCTTATCTCGCTTTCGCAAATCTCGGAAACGCTTTGTATCTTGCTGATTCCCTTCTTCTTAAAGCGATATGGTATAAAGCGCGTAATGCTTATTGCCATGGTGGCATGGGCCTTCCGATTTGGCTTCTTTGCCATCGGCAACCCAAGCTTCCCCGCCGTTACTTGGTTCATCCTCTCGATGATTGTGTATGGCGTGGCGTTCGACTTCTTCAACATCTCCGGCTCGCTATTTGTGAACAACGAAACGGATAGCAGCATCCGCTCGAGCGCGCAAGGTTTGTTCATGATTATGACCAACGGTATTGGTGCATCCATCGGTATGCTGATAGCACAAGCCGTAGTAAACAACTTTACTTATAGCCAAGAGGCTGGCGGTCAGTTCTATACCGTAGGAGAATGGCCAATCGTTTGGGGCATCTTTGCCGCCTACGCATTGCTTGTAGCCATCTTCTTTGCGTTAATCTTCAAAGAGAAAAATCAATAAAATGCATCTATTCTATACACCCGATATAGCCGAAAGAAACGAATTGCCAAGCGAGGAGGCCGCTCATGCCGTGCGCGTGTTGCGCCTCCAACCGGGCGATGTTATTAGTTTGACAGACGGCAAAGGTTATTTTTACGAAGCCGAGATTTCGACCGCCAACCAAAAGCGTTGCTTGGTGAATATCCGCTCGAAAGCAGAGCAACCCCGCTTATGGAAAGGACACCTGCACCTGGCCATGGCACCCACCAAGAACATGGATAGGATAGAGTGGTTTGCCGAGAAAGCCACCGAAATTGGCTTCGACGAGCTATCGTTTTTGAATTGTCGCTTCTCCGAGCGTAAGGTGCTGAAAACCGAACGCATAGAGAAGATATTGGTGTCGGCCATGAAGCAATCGCTGAAAGCACGCCTACCCCTGCTGAACGAGATGACCGACTTCAAGAAGTTTGTGCAACAACCCTTTAGTGGCAAGAAATTCATTGCGCATTGCCACGAAGGCGAAAAGCCATTGCTACAAACGCAACTCACCGCGGGCGAAGATGCATTGGTGCTGATTGGCCCCGAAGGCGACTTTAGCGAAGAGGAGGTAAAGATGGCCATCGAACAGGGTTTCCAACCCATCAGTTTAGGGCGCTCACGCTTGCGAACAGAAACCGCCGCGTTGGTGGCTTGCCACATCATGAATCTAACCAATCAGTTTCCATGAAAAATTTATCCTTAACACTAATTTTATTTACCCTTCTTACGGCGTGTAGCAAAGAGATAGCCAAGAGCAACTACACCGACGTTATCCCCAAGAATGCTACCGAGGTGCTGATTCTCGACTTGAACGCACTTATCAGCAAAGCGGGGCTACAAGCAAACGAACTACAACAAGCCAAAGAGTTGCTTTGGGGAGTGTTGCTGGAAAACGGCAATGGCACCATCAACCAAAAGATAAATAGCATCCTGGACAATCCTGCCACCTCGGGCATTGACGCAAGCGCACCCATCTACCTCTTCGAAGCACCTTCGCTACACACCATAGCACTGACGCTAAAGGTGAGCGACTACACGCTTTTGAACGAGTTTATCCACGCCCTGAGCAACGATGGGCATTGTAGCAAGCCTACGGCATCGGGCAACCACATGCGCACCACCATCAAAGGGGTAGGATTGGAATTAGCGTATAACGATGGCACCTTGCTGATGGTGTATCACGCCAACCCCAACGAGCTACAAAAGCTATCGCCCGCCATCGACCAACTTATGGCACAACCCAACGAAAACAGCATTGTACACACCGAGTACTTCAAGCAAACTACCCAAATAAAGGGCGACATCAAGGTATTGGCCACACCCGATTCGATGCCGTTAGAGCTACGAGGCGTACTTAGCCTACCGCAAGGCACACAATTGGTGGGCGCAGCCATGTTTGAGCAAGGCAAGTTGGTGGCGTTACTAAAACGTGCCGACTTCAATGGCGAGGTGTACATCAGCGCCGTACCTTTCCGCCCAAAGAACAACGGAGAGTTGCAAGCCGCCCTCTCGGCTATGATGCGCGGCAAGCCCTTCCATTTAGAGTTGACATCGAACGAACTGCTTACCGTAAGCAACTTGCGCGTATTGATGGAGTATTCGCCTAACGACCCCACTACACGCCAACTATACGAGCTAATAAACAAGATAGATTTGCTAACGCTACAAGGCGACAACAAGCTATGTGTTTTAACACTCGACTTGAGCAACAAGCAACAAAATGCCCTACAACAACTAATCGCCTTTGTACAAACATTTGCACAATTATAACCAGCAATAACCGCGCATGTACGATAAACGAAGGTTTTTGTAACAAATATTTGCCTATTGTATCAATTAAAAGGAAAGAAAGATGCAATATTGTAAATGCAATTGAAAAAAAAGTATTATTTTTGTAGGGAATTAATGTAACACTTAAATCAAAGCACACAACCCATGAAGAATTGGATACTAATTTGCGCGTTTTTCTTGATGAACATATGCTATGCATATGCGCAAAACAGTAGTATCCGCAAGCAAGGCGAAGCCACTCAACTCATCGTAAACAATCAACCCTTTCTTGTGCTTGGCGGTGAATTAGGCAATTCATCGGCCGCATGCAACGAAGACATTGAGCGCATCTTCCCCAAGTTGCAACGCATGGGGTTGAACACCGTGTTGGTGCCCGCTTATTGGGATTTAATCGAGCCGCAAGAGGGTACTTTCGATTTCTCACTTACCGACAAGGTATTGGACGAAGCGCGCAAAAACAAACTAAAAGTAGTTTTCTTATGGTTTGGCGCTTGGAAAAACTCGATGAGTTGCTATGCACCACTTTGGTTTAAGGAGGATTACAAGAAATATCCAAGAGCCTACACACGTAGTGGCAAGCCATTGGAGATAGCAAGCGCCTTCTCGCAAAACGTACTCGAAGCCGACAATCGTGCATTTAGCCGTTGGATGCAACACATTGCACAGGTGGACAAAACGCATGGCACGGTTATCATGATTCAAATCGAGAACGAAATCGGCATGTTGGAAGATGCACGCGACTACTCAGCAGCGGCCAACAAAGCGTTCGAAGCCAATGTGCCAACCGAATTCATCAACTACTTGAAGCAAAACAAAAAGAGACTTCATCCGCAGATGCTTGCTAAGTGGGAAAAGCAAGGATGCCTCACTCAAGGCAACTGGCAAACCATTTTTGGCAACGACCTCTACACCGACGAGCTATTCATGGCATACCACTATGCCAAATATGTTGAGCACTTAGCACAAACGGCACGTAGCATCTACAACGTGCCCCTTTTCGTTAATGCCGCCATGAATAGCCGCGGACGCAAGCCGGGCGAATATCCTTCGGCTGGGCCTTTGGCTCATTTGATTGACGTATGGCATTGCGGTGCGCCAAGCATCGATTTCCTATCGCCCGACCTATACGACGATGGCTTCACCAACTGGGTGGCTCAATATCATCTACACAACAATCCGCTATTTATCCCCGAAATTCGCCTCACCGAAAACGATGGTGTTCGTGCATTTTATGTCTTTGGCGAGCACGAAGCTATCGGCATTAGCCCATTCTCTATCGAAGATGGCTCGGATGCACCAAGCAGCGCATTAGTGATGGCCTACAACAAATTGAGCGAAATGATGCCGCTTATCACTAAATACCAAGGCAAAGGCGCGATGAAGGGATTATGGTTCGACCAAAACAACCAAGAGCGTATCATCATCGATGATGACTTAACACTGACTTGTCGTCACAACTTTACCTTGCCTTGGGATGCACGCGCTACCGACGGCAGCACTTGGCCCGAAGGTGGTGGCATAATCATTAAATTGGCTAAGAATGAATACATTGTAGCCGGTAATGGCATTGTTGTTGAGTTTGCCAAGACAAGCGAAAAGCAACAAGCATCGGCCGAAAAGAAACGTGGCGAAGATGGCTTTATCCTACAAGGAAACGAAGCAAACAACGCCCCAAACATGGCGGAAAAGCAATTCGAAGGTGCTCGTTGCGGCATAGGCTCGGTGGACGAAGTGAAAGTGAACAGCGATGCCTCGCTAAGCTATGTTCGTCGCCTAAATGGTGACCAAGACCACCAAGGACGCCACGTGCGTATCTCGGTGGGCGACGTAAAAATACTACACGTGAAATT